>ONXY01000154.1 GCA_900321945.1 uncultured Eubacteriales bacterium
CCAGCGGGGACATCACCTGCCGCGTGAGCGCGGCGGAGGTCTCCCTGCGGACCATCAGCGGCGACGTCGAATGGCGCGGGGAGGCCGGCAGCCTGGAGATCAGCACCACCAGCGGCGACGCCGACGCCGTGGGCTCCGTCAATCTGACCCGTATGAGCTCGGTCAGCGGCGATCTGACCCTTCAGCTGGACGACGGCCGGGACGCCGAGGTGGAGATCAGCACCACCAGCGGCGACGCCGACGTCCGCGTTCCCAGGGACACGGCGGAAGCCCGGGTCCGTCTCGATTCGGTCAGCGGCGACCTCTGCCTGCGCGGCGTCCAGGCTGTGGATACGGCGGCGGTCCGGATCAAGGGGCATACCGTCAGCGGAGATCTGACGGTCTGGCGGTAAGCGGAGAGCGGAGCCTTGAAAGAGCGCTTTCTGAAACATGAGTTTTATTACGCCCTCGCCGGAATCGCGGTCTGCGGGGCCGTCCGGGGGGCTCTCGGCGCCTTTTTCGGCCCGGAGAGCCTCCGGACCTTCCTGGGAACGCTGCTTTTTTCCCTGGCTCTGGGCGGTTTCGTTCTCCGGGCCGGGCTCGGCGGGCGTTACGGGCTGACGCGCTTTCCGGCGCCGTCCCGGAGGTTTCTGTTTTATCTGCCTCTCCTGGCGATGGTTTCGGTCAGCCTGTGGACGGGGCCGGCGTCCGCGCCGGATCCGCTCCGGCGCGCCGCGGCGGCCTGTTCCCTGTTCCTCGCCGCTTTCCAGGAGGAGCTTCTTTTCCGCGGGATGCTGTTCCGCGCGCTGCGGAAGGAGGCGCCGAAACGGGCCGTGCTCCTCTCCTCCCTGGCTTTCGGGGCGGCGCATCTGGCGAATCTGTTTTCCGGCGCCGGTTTTCCGGACGTCCTGCTGCAGGCCGTCTGCGCGGCGGCCGCCGGAGCCGCCTTCGCGCTGCTGTTCTCCCGCTGCGGAAGTCTGCTGCCCTGCGTCCTGGCTCACGGCCTGATGAACGCGTTTTCCGTCCTCGCGCGGGATCCCTCCGGGCCGCCTTACGCTCAGGCCGCGGCGCTGATCCTCGCGGCGGGCGGTTACGCCCTGTATCTCTCCCGCTTGCCCGAAAGCATGGAATAGCGTATACTGACCGGGAGGCGCTCCGCGTCCCCCGTTTCCGGGGCTCCCGAAGGCGCCCCGGAGTTTTTTCGTTCCCGATTCTTTTTTACAGAAAGGAACCGTTATGCCCGACGTCGCCATGCATCACGCTTTCGGCCGGGAGGTTCTCGGCGCCCTTCCGGAGGAAATCCGGAAGGATCTGCGGGAGACCCCGTTTGTTTTCGCGCTCTACGGGCCGGATCTCTGGTTCATGTACCGTCCCGGAAAGCTCCGGCAGGGCCGGGGCCGCCGGATGCACACCACCCGGACCGGCGCTTTCCTGATGGCGCTGGCGGACCGGGCCCGCTCCGGCTCCGCGAGGGAGGAGGTCTTTTCCTATCTCGCCGGATTCCTCTGCCATTACGCGCTGGATTCCGCCGCCCACCCCTACATCGTCTGGCGCACCACGGAAACCTGGCCCACCCGGCGGGCCCACCGCGACATGGAGCACGCGCTTGACGCGGCCCTGCTGAAGCGGGAGGGCTTCTGGGGCGAGAAGCACCCCGTGACCGATCATCACTTTCCGAAGCTGAAGCTGCCGGAATCCATGGACGCGGACCTGGACCTCGCCTACGGATCGGTCTACGGCTGGCGCGGCGTCCGGAAATCCCTGAACCGGTGTTATAGGCAGTACAGGAAGTTCTACCGGCTGATCGAGACGCCCCGCTCCCTTCTGACGGGCCTGGCCGCCCTCGTGCCGACCCACCGCTTCCGCTCCCTCCCCTACGTCCGGTCCGCGTTCCTGGACCGCGACGTGGAGAACCTGTCCCGCGCCTCCTGGAGTCAGCCCGGCTCCGGAGAGGGAAACTTCACGGACAGTTTTCCCGATCTGTACGCCTCGGCCCGGGAGAACGCGCTGCGGATGATTTCCGCCGCCTGGGAATTCGCCCGGGCCGGCTCCCTCTCCGGAGAGGAGCTGAAGGCCGTTCTCGGAAACCGGTCCTACCTCAGCGGACTGGACGCGGAGGATCCCCGCAACTGGCTGGTCCGGAGCCTGATGCCCCCGGAGGAGTGATCTCTTCCGGGGCCTGTTTTTAATTGTCAAAAACTTTCCGTTGCATTTCGGAAAAAAAGATGCTATACTTCAGGTAAGCGCTTACATGGTTGATTTTACGCGTTCGTCCGGACTCCATTTTCCAGGAGGTAACGATGCAGAACGGCCTTCCCTCCTCCGTCTCCGCCTTCCTCGCCGCCCGCGGCGGCGCGCGGGATCCGGCGGAGATCGTGCGCGTTTTCCGCTCCGCCGCCCCCGCCGGGGACGCGGATCCCCTTTCTCCGGAAAACCTGGCTTATCTCAGCCTTCTGGCCGACTGTGTCGGAGCCATGGATGAGCGTCTCTACGAGTACTACCGCGCGCTGGCCGATCTGTTCCGGGCCGGCGTGTTCCGCGCCCCGCGGGCTGAGCTCCTGTCCCGTCCCGCCTGGAATGAAGTCCGGGAAAAGGGCGTCAGCCTGGGTCTCCTGCCGGAAGATCTCTACGGTTTCCCCCTCCCGGTTCCCCATATCGGCCGGCCGGAGCGGTCCGGAAAGGAAAAGGAGGGGATCCGCGGATGAAGCTTCTGTTCGTTTCCTCCCGCAGCGCCTCCGTTCTTCTTGACGGAAGCGGGGACTATTATATGCCCTTCACCGCCGTTCTGAGCCTGAACGGCGTCTCCCTCGGGGAGGAGAACCGCTCCGTGGTTTCCCTGTTCGATCTTCTTCCGGAAACGGACTATGCCCTGACGGCGGAGAAGCCCGGCTCCGGAACCGAAACCCTTTCCTTCCGCACGGAGCCGGAAAGCTTCACGCTGGACGTGCGCCGCTTCGGCGCCCGGGGCGACGGTCTCTCGGACGACACCGCGGCTCTGCAGGCGGCCGTATCCTGCTGCCCGGAGGGCGGCCGGGTGCTGCTCCCGGCGGGAACGTATCTCTCCGGCCCCCTGTTCCTGAAGAGTCATATGACCCTGGAGCTGAAAAAGGGCGCCGTCCTGTCCATGACGACGGACCGGAGCCGGTATCCCGTGCTTCCCGGCGTCACCTTCGGCGAAGGGGAGGACGGCGAGCTGCTGCTGGGGTCCTGGGAGGGAAACCCCCTGAACATGTATGCCTCCGCTCTGACGGGAATCGGCGCGGAGGACGTCCGCATCATCGGCGAGGGCGTGATCGACGGCCGCGGCCGGGAAGGCGGATGGTGGGATAATCCGAAGGCCGTCCGCGCCGTCTCCAGAGGGCATCTGCTCTTCCTGCGGGACTGCCGGAACGTGACCGTTCAGGGAATCACCTTCCGGAACAGCCCAAGCTGGAACATCCATCCCCTGCTCAGCCGGGATCTGTCCTTCCTGAATATCGCGGTGGAGGCTCCGGCCGACAGCCCGAACACGGACGGCTTTGATCCCCAGAGCTGCGACGGGGTGCGGGTGCTCGGCGCCCTGTTCTCCGTCGGGGACGACTGCATTGCCATCAAGTCCGGCAAGATCTGGCACGGAAGAAAATACCACGTTCCCTGTCAGAACCTGGAGATCGCCTGGTGCGCCATGCTGGACGGCCACGGCGGCGTCACCGTCGGCAGCGAGATGGCCGGCGGCGTGTACCGCGTCCGTGTGCATCACTGTCTGATGCGCGGCAACGACCGGGGGCTGCGGATCAAGAGCCGCCGCGGGCGGGGAAAAAACGCCGTCGTGGACGATATCCGCTTCGAGGACGTCCGCATGGAAAGCGTGAAAACCCCGCTGGTGGTGAACTGCCTGTACTTCTGCGACCCGGACGGCCATTCCCCCTGGGTCCAGAGCCGGGATCCGCAGCCCGTGGACGAGGGCACGCCCACGATCGGGTCCGTAACGTTCGAGCGGGTCAGAGCCGAGGGCTGCCACGCGTGCGCCGCCTGGATCCTCGGTCTGCCGGAAAGGCCCGTCCGGAACGTGACGGTCCGGGACAGCTTTTTCGGTTTCGCGGAGAACGCGGAGGCGCAGGTTCCCGCCATGGCCGAAAACGTTCCGGCGGTGCGGAACCTGGGAATCGTCGCTCAGTTCATCGACGGACTGACGGTTGAGAATGTAACCATGGAGCATATCGAAGGCGAAATGGTTCAGATAAAAGATAAGGAGTGATCGGAGATATGGACATTCGCTATTCCTGCAACCAGCGTGATTTCCGCCGCTACACCACGGAGGAGACCCGGAAGGAGTTCCTGATTGAGACCCTGTTCACCGCGGATCAGGTGGAGGCGGTTTACAGCCATGTGGACCGGATGGTGACCCTGGGCGTCATGCCCGTGAACGAAAAGGTCTCCATCGACAAGGGAATCGATATCTGGAAGAATTTCGGCACGGAGTACTTCCTCGAGCGCCGGGAATGCGGCATGTTCAACGTGGGCGGCCCCGGAAAGGTGTACGCGGACGATCAGGTGTACGCTCTGGACTATAAGGACTGCCTGTATCTGACTCGCGGCGCGAAGTCCGTGTATTTCGAAAGCGACGATCCCGCCCGCCCCGCGAAGTTCTATCTGGTTTCCGCCCCCGCCCACTGCAGCTATGAAAACCGGCTGATCCGGATCGGGGACGCGGCGAAGAAGCCCCTGGGCGCGCTGGAAACCAGCAACAAGCGGACCATCAACCAGTTCATCCATCCCTCCGTTCTGAAGACCTGCCAGCTGAGCATGGGCATGACCGTGCTGGAGCCCGGCTCCGTCTGGAACACCATGCCCGCCCACACCCACGAGCGGCGCATGGAGGTGTACTTCTACTTTGAGGTGCCGGAGAACAACGTCGTGTTCCACATGATGGGCGAGGGGCAGGAAACCCGCCACATCGTCATGCAGAACGAGCAGGCCGTGATCTCCCCCTCCTGGTCCATCCACGCCGGCGCGGGCACCAGCAACTACACTTTCATCTGGGCCATGGGCGGCGAGAATCAGGCCTTTGACGACATGGACGAAATCCGCACCACGGAGCTGCGGTAAGAACCGCCGGCCCCGTCCGGGAACGGCGGAAACGACAGAAAGGGGAAACGCATCATGAACATGAAGGATTTCAGCCTCGAAGGAAAAATCGCCTGGATCACCGGCGCGTCCTACGGCATCGGCTTCGCCATCGCGGAAGCCTTCCACGCCGCCGGCGCGAAGATCGTCTTTAACGACGTCAATCAGGATCTGGTGAACAAGGGTCTGGCCGCCTACGCGGAGAAGAACATCCCCGCCAGCGGATACGTCTGCGACGTCACGGACGAGGACGCCGTCCTGGCTCTCGTGAAGCGGATCGAGAAGGAAGTCGGCGTCATCGATATTCTGGTCAACAACGCCGGCATCATCCGCCGGATTCCGATGACCGAGATGAGCGCCGCGGATTTCCGCAAGGTCATCGACGTGGACCTGAACGCGCCCTTCATCTGCGCCAAGGCCGTGATCCCCTCCATGATCGCGAAGGGACACGGAAAGATCATCAACATCTGCTCCATGATGAGCGAGCTCGGCCGGGAGACGGTCTCCGCCTACGCGGCGGCCAAGGGCGGCCTGAAGATGCTCACCCGGAACATCTGCTCCGAGTACGGCGGAAACAACATCCAGTGCAACGGCATCGGCCCGGGCTATATCGCCACGCCCCAGACCGCGCCGCTCCGCGAGCGCCAGGCTGACGGCAGCCGTCATCCCTTCGATCAGTTCATCGTGGCCAAAACCCCCGCCGCCCGCTGGGGCACCACCGAAGACCTGCAGGGTCCCGCGGTTTTCCTGGCCTCCGACGCCAGCAATTTCGTCAACGGCCACGTGCTGTACGTGGACGGCGGCATTCTCGCGTATATCGGCAAACAGCCCTGATTTTTTCCGCGTCTCCGGCGCTTCCGCGCCGGGGATGCGGTTTTTCGGTTCCGGCCGCCAGCGCGGCGCGGAAACACCGGAGAAAGGAGGTTCTTCCCATGCCGGCGGACGAAATCTTCACAAGGCTGGATCAGTATGTTCAGCGGCTGATCGCGGAGTCCACTCCGGAGCGCACGGTCTGGAACGTGGAAAAGCTCCGGCAGGGCGTCCCCGCGGACTGGAACTATATCGACGGCTGCATGATGACCGCCCTGCTCTCCCTGTATGAGATCACCGGGGAGCAGCGGTATTTCAGCTTTGTGGAATCCTTTATCGACTCCTTCATCTCGGAGGACGGGGAGATCCGCACCTTTCATCCGGAAAAGCAGACCCTGGACGACATTAACGAGGGCCGGGTCCTGTTCCCGCTGTATGAGGCCACGGGCAAGGAGAAATACCGCAGGGCCGCGGAGCTGCTCCGGCGCGCGCTGGACCGGCAGCCCCGGACGGCGGAAGGCTCCTGGTGGCACAAGCGGATCTACCCGAACCAGGTGTGGCTGGACGGAATCTATATGGCGCAGCCCTTCTCGGCGCTGTACGAGAAGCATTTCGGAACCGGGGATTACGGGGATATCCTCCGCCAGGTCGGAATCGTTCGGGAACGCATGCGGGACGAAAAAACCGGCCTGTATTATCACGGCTACGACGCCTCCCGTCAGGCTTTCTGGTGCGACAGGGAAACCGGGCTCAGCCGGTGCTTCTGGCTCCGGGCCGTCGGCTGGTTCTCCGTCGCCCTCGCGGATCTCTGCGAAATTCTGCCGGAAGAGGAGGCCGCTCCGCTGCGCGGGGTTTTCGCTCAGCTGATGTCCGATCTGCGGCCTTTTGCGGATAAGGAAACCGGCCTGTATTACCAGCTGATCGATCAGCCGCTGACGGCGGGCAACTATCAGGAGACCAGCGGTTCCTCCATGATCGCCTCCGCCATGCTGAAGGGAGCGCGTCTGGGCGTTCTTCCGCCGGATTTCCGGGATCTGGGCCGGAAAACTTTCGAGGGAATCGTGCGCGGCCATCTCTCCTTCAGCGGCGGATCGCTGAATCTGGACAGCATCTGTCTGGTGGCCGGCCTGGGGCCGGAAAACAACCGCCGCAGGGACGGTTCCGCGGCCTACTATCTGTCCGAGCCCGTCGTTCAGAACGACGCCAAGGGCGTGGCGCCCCTGCTTCTGTGCTACACGGAAATGAAGCGTCTGCAGCCCTGACCGGCTGTTTCGCGATTGACAAACGGGGGCCGGAAAGCTATACTGAAAGCTGAAATCAATCAGTCTTTTTGTATTTTCGGATAGAGGGTCATGGAAAAGAAACGTTCGTTTGCGGCCTACCGGAGCATCGATCTGCTGCTCTGGGCCGCGATCCTGGTCGTTTTCGAGGGCGTGATTCTGCGTGCCGCGCGAAGCCTTTTCTTCGCGGATCAGCCCTTCACGGTTTCGCTGGCCGGGGCGGTCGTCTGCATCGTGATGATGCGGTGGGGCGCCTGGAGCGGTATCCACGCCTTCCTGGCCGGCGCGGTGTACTGCCTGCTGGGCGGAGGCACCTGGCGGCAGCTGCTGATCTACGCGGGAGGGAACCTGCTGGCCCTGGCGGCGCTTCCGGTGATGAACCGGATCGGGCGCGAGGAGCTGCGGAAGTCGGAGTACCTCTATCTGGGCGTATCCCTGGGCACGCTGCTGCTGATGCAGGCGGGGCGCGCCCTGCTGGCCCTGCTTCTGGGCGCGGCTCCCGCGGAGGCCGTCCGTTTCTTCACGACGGACTCCCTGTCCGCGGTGTTCACGCTCGTTATCATCTGGATCGTCCGCCGGCTGGACGGGGTATACGAGGATCAGCGGCATTATCTCAGCCGTTTTCATCAGGAACTGGAAAAGGAAAGGACGGAGGGCGTATGAAGGCCGTGGCGAAGGACTTTTTGCTCTATGACGAGGAGACCGGGCTGTATCGGGAGGATCCGGAGCAGGCGGTCCGGGACGACGTGGAGAAGCATTACTGGCTCCATATCGGCCGGACCGTGGTGAAGGACTGGCGTCTGTATCTGATGCTGGTTCCGATGCTGCTGGTTTTCCTTTTCTGGCGGTATTTCCCCATGTACGAGCTGCTGGGCTGCTTCAAGGTCTCGGATACGGTGATTCCGGTCAGCGAGCAGCTTTTCTCCGGCTTCAGCTATTTCAGACGGCTGCTCGTGGGCGGCGACAGCCTGAGCATCAGCTTCTGGATGGCCATGCGGAACACCTTCCTGCTGAGCTTCTACGGGCTCTGCTTCGGGTTCCCGATGCCCATCATCCTGGCGCTCTTCTTCAACGAGGTGCGTTCCAACGCGGCCCGGAGCGTCTATCAGGTGATGACCTACCTGCCCAAATTCATGTCCACCGTCGTCATGACCTCCCTGGTCACGATGCTGGTGAAGCAGGGCTCCCTGATCGGCCAGATGGGTATCGTGAGCCAGGGCATGGTGAAGCTGGGGCTGATTTCCCAGGAGGTCGGCAACGCGGGCTTGCTGAACAACTTCAACTTCTTCCGCGCCATTTACCAGATCAGCGGCATCTGGGAAGGCGCGGGATACGACAGCATCGTGTTCTTCGCGGCGATCATCGCCATCGCCCCCACCAGCTACGAAGCCGCGCAGATCGACGGCGCCAACAAATGGGCTCAGATGCGGTACGTGGTATTGCCCAG
>ONXY01000262.1 GCA_900321945.1 uncultured Eubacteriales bacterium
GCCCCCGCTGAAGGAGATGTCGAAGTCGCCCGCGCGGGGGAGATCCTCATCGTTTGTTCCGCCGATCGTGTATCCGGTGTTTTCCAGCGAATAGCTGCCTGGGTTCTTCCAGCTGCCGCTCACGGGGAACTCGATGAAATCGCCCCATCCGAAGGTGAGCCGCCACGCGTCGCCGGACGTGTTCGCGAGGGTGAAGTCGGTGTTGCCGCATACGGCGGAAGGCGATCCTCCGTGGGACTGGCCGTCGTATACGTATTCCCCGCCGCCCATGTTGATTTCCACCGTCAGCGGTTCCACCGTCAGCGTGCCGTTCACAGGGATGATTTTTGAGAAATAATCGGACAGTTCGATCGACATGCCCTGGTCGTCCCACGCCATAATGCTGGGTTCAAGGGTGTACGTTCCCGCGTGCTTCGCGCCCCACATGGCTTCCGCCAAATACGTTATCGTTCCGGGAAGGCCTTCCACGGTGCAGCTTCCGAAGCCGTTCATCGTCTCCCCGCAGTATACGAAGCTTTCGGAGTTTGCGGCGATCGTGACCGGTGTGTCGTTGACCGTTACCGTCAGGGTGCCGTCGACGGTTGTGACGTTCGTAAAGGCCTCCGTCACGTCCGCGCCGTCCGCGTCGAATATTTTATAGGAGCTGACGGTGCTGGCGCTGGATCCGATTTTCCGCTGGCTTCCCGTTACCTCGGCCTCGCAGGTGCAGCCGGCCGGCAGACCCTCCGCCGTGATTCCGGACGCCGTCAGCGCCGTTCCGTCGTAGGCCCTTGTCGCCGATTCCGCGGTCAGCGTCACGGGCGTGTCGATCACGAGAATCTCCAGCGTTCCGGGCTTTTCCTCCACCTGATAGTTGCCCGCGTCGGTATCTCCCCAGTCGAGGGTGAACGTGTTCTCGGCCGTTCCCTTCTCCGTGATCGTGCCGGTAACGGTCACCGTGACCGTGTCTTCTCCCCGCAGCGCGACCGGCCCTTCCGCGGGAACGGTGATCATTTCCCCGTCCTGCTCCCACGCCACCGTCGCCTCGCTGCAGGTCAGCGGCGTGCCGTCGCGGTATTTGCTGGCCGACCCCGTGCTCACGGTCAGCGCTGCCGGCCCGATGGTCAGCGTCGTGCCGCTGAAGGTCGTATTCAGGTTCACGCTGCTCCCGGAGGACGTGCTGACGCTCCCCGTCAGCGTATAGGTGCCCGCGCCCGTCCCCATGCCGGTGATGGTCAGATCCACGGTTTCCCCCGTGAACAGGGTGAACCGGTACATCACGTCCATGGCCCGGAGGCGCGTGCCGGTAATCGTCTCGCCGGCGTGGCTGCCGTTTCCGTACGTCAGCGAAGCTTCCGGCACGAAAGCGCTTCCGGTGTAGGACGTTTCCTTCCCGCCGACGTTCAGCTCGATTTCCAGCGGCTTCACCGTCAGGGTTCCCGTCTCTTCCGTGACTTCGTAGTTGTCCTTCTTCGCCGTGCCCCATGTAATCTCGAAGGTGTTTTTCGCGCTGCCGGCTTCGGTCAGGGTTCCCGTGGCCGCGATCCCGGCCGTCTCGCCGTTCACCAGTCCGGAGATCTCCGCCTCCGCGCCGGTCAGGGGCTCCCCGTCGTATACCTTCTCCGCCGACCCGGTCTTAACGGTCAGGGGGGCGGGTTTGACCGTCAGCGTACCGCTGACCGCCTTCAGGTTCGGGAAGGCTTCGGTGACGTCTTTCCCGTCCCTGTCCAGGATTTTGTATTCGGTGATTTTGTTCTCGCCCTCGCCCGCGTCGGTCTGGCTTCCCTCCACCGTCGCTTCCACGGTGTAGCCGTCCCGCAGGCCCGTAATCTCAATCTCCGCCGCCTCCAGCGGCTTTCCGTCGTAGACCTTTTCGGCGGACGCCGCTGTCAGCACGGCCTCGTCCTTATATACCGGAAGCACGGTCAGGGTGCCAAGTTCCTCGGTAATGATATAGTTTTCCTTTTTCGCGCCGCCCCACTCGATCTCGTAGGTGTTGGGGCTCTCGCCGGGCTCGGTCTGGCTGCCGGTGGCCGTGATCACGATGGAGGGATCCAGCTCGATCGGGGTAAAATGCGCCTCGTTCCCCGTCAGGGGGCGGCTGTTGTAGTCGGTGATGTCGCTGTCGACGTTGATGCGCACGTTGGAGGAATCCGTCAGCAGATCGCCCCCGGAGCTTTCGGAAACCTTCAGCCCATTCCGTCTTACGGTCTTCTCCTTCGATGCCTCCAGCTTTCTGATCCGCGCCGTCAGTTCCTTCTCGTCCCATCCGGTATCCCTGCAGGCCTGCTTCATCAGGCGCGGGTTGTCCGCGTACAGGCGGAGCACCTCATCCGGAAGATTCGCGACGGAAAGGGTCTCCACCGCGAACTCGATGCTGTCCTGCCCGCCGTCGCTGTGAAGAACGACCGTCAGCCGCTGGCCGGTGTACAGCACGATCCGCTTGCTTTCGCCGGTGATGGGGTTTGTGCCGTGAACCCAGATGTTGCCGCTGACAGCGATCATGTTCTCGCTCCCCAGCGCCGTCCGGGTGACGATGGAGGTGTTCCGCCATTCGGGCTCCCCGCTTACGTAGCCGGGAATCGTCCGGAGCTCCGCCTCGCTGTTTGTCAGCGGCTTTCCGTCGTAGTATTTCTCCGCGCTTCCGGTCCACGCGGTCATCGGAACCGGATCGACCTTCAGCTGTCCGCTGACCTTCTTCACGTTCGTGAAGAGGTGCGTGACGTCCTCGTTTTCGCTGTTGTAGATGTGATAGTTCGCGATCGGGTTTTCGCACTCGCCCGCGTCCGTCCGGACGCCGCCGGCTGAAACCTGAATGCTGAAGCCCTGCGGCAGGCCGTAGACCAGCACGTCGGAGGACCGTCTGAGGGGCTGTCCGTCGTACAGCTTGCTGGCGGACTGGGCCACCAGGGTGATCTCCGCCGCGTAGGGGGATTCTTCGTTCAGCGGACCCCCCTCCTGCCCCGCTCCGTCCGGATTCAGAAGCTGCTCTCCCGCCGGGCTTCCGTTCAGCACGCGCTCGATCCGCTTTTCATCCTCGAGAACCTGGTTCAGGACAAACCCGGCCACGTCCTCCGGCGCCAGTTTGCTCAGTTCCGGGGCCACGCCGCTCCCGTCCGTTCCGGGATCCGGCACCTTCACCTTACTGCCCGCCGGCACGTCCATCAGGCGGTGCGATCCGGATGTGTCTGTATAGTCGATCTGAGCGACGCCCTCCAGCACGCCGAACGTCGTTACGCCCGGGCGCTCCGCGTCCGGGGCGGACTCGGACAGAAAGGTGATCGTGCCCCGTATGCCCAC
>ONXY01000051.1 GCA_900321945.1 uncultured Eubacteriales bacterium
ACATACCGGGAGCTTTCAGCACTGCATGACGGCGTGCTTTTCGCCGCTCCGGAACAGAATGAGGAGCGAAACGGCGGCTTCCGTCAGCGCGGTTCCCGCGGCCGCCAGAAGAGCGGCGCCTCCGCCGCGGCTCCAGAGCAGAACGGCCGGAACGGCGCACAGCGCGGCCAGCAGGATCCACAGCAGCATGCCGAAAACCCCGTTGAAGTTCTTCTTGATGGCTTCCATTTCAGAAGCCCAGGCCAGCCTGGGATGCAGTACGTCCACCCAGAGAGACAGGGCCGCGGAGGCCAGTCCCACCAGAATGGAAACCGCCAGGGCGGCGAGAAGCCAGAGCACATTCATCCGGACCACGAACCAGGCGACCAGCGCGATCATGAAGGAACAGACCAGGTTGATTTCCAGCCCCACCAGCATTTTCGCGAGGAAGCGGGTTTTCGGCCGGACCGGCAGCGTCAGGGCGAAGGGCCAGCGTCCGCCCTCCCGGGAAACGGCGGTGGAGACGGCGGGGTTCACCATGGAACCCATCATCAGAACGCCGGCGGCGACCAGCGCGGTATAACCCGGATCCACCGTCGCCAGAAGACGGCGCAGGCCTTCCAGACCGCCTGAGACCTCCGCGTTGGAAACGCCGGTGACGACTCCCACGCCGATCATCAGGGGAAACATAAGCACGCCTATCAGGGAATTGTAAGCCCAGGCGGGCGTACGCAGAATCTCTTTCCATTCCAGGACGTGGAGGGCCGTGAGCGCGCCGCTTCCTTTCCAGCCGAAGGCGCCGCGGGACTTTTTCCGGACGACGGTGCTCTCGGTGCCGGAGAGGGCCTGGTTCAGATAGCCCGGACCGGCCAGCGCGATCACGCCCGCGGCGAGCGCGAGAGAGACCGCGGCGTAGAGCAGCAGCATCCCGATATCGCCGGTGAAGCCCCGGGTCGCCCACAGCACGGGCGGGAAGAAGCCGGACAGCCGGTTCAGCGCTCCCTCCTGGGTCATCAGGCTCAGGATGGCTTTGGCGGGGTCCGTGTCGCCGGCGTTCATCATCGTGACGCCGACGGAATAAGCGACGGCAAGAATCACGCTCAGGAACATGACGATGCTTTCCCGGTGCCGGGAAAACGCGGAAAGCCGCATCAGCAGGGAGGAAAGAACCGCCACCAGGCTCAGCGGAATCAGGGGCAGCAGCAGCAGAACAGGGAGGGCGGTGACCGCCGTGGGCAGGGCCGAGCCGGTGCCGGCGGCGTACAGCGTGAAGGCGGGAATGCAGAGCGCCGCGTCCAGTCCGAGCTCGGATACGTAAAGGGTGGTCAGCCTGGCGGTGAACACCTGCCGCGAGGTCAGCGGCAGCACCGCCAGGAACGGCGCGTCCTTTCCCTGGAACAGCTCGGAAAGCCCCTGAAACAGCCCGAGAACCAGCGTGAACGCGGTGGAGGCCATAATCGCCAGAGCCGGCAGAAGAGCGGGCATGCCGATCCGGCCCAGACCGGTATAGATCAGGTACTCCAGATAAATCACGGTGCCGAGGGACGCCAGCATGATCAGAATCACCAGGATCGAGCGGACTACAGCGCGTCCTTTTTTCTTCGGGTCGGTATAGATCCCGGCAAAGGGGTTCATGGAGGAAAACATGTTCCTCAGCATGACCCGGGTCAGAATCAGGTAGTTTCTCATTTTATGTCCGCCTCCGCGGGATCTCCGCCGGTCAGCTCCAGGAAAACCTTTTCCAGGGACGCGTCGCCGGTCTGTTCGCGCAGCGCCTCCGGCGCGCCTTCCACAAGCAGCTTTCCCTTGTCGATAATGCCCACCCGGTCGCAGAGCTTTTCCGCCACCTCCAGCACGTGCGTGGAGAAGAAGACGGTGGCGCCCTCCCGGGCCCGGGTCTTCATTTCCTCCTTCAGCAGGAACGCCGCGCGGGGATCCAGCCCCACCATGGGCTCGTCCAGCACCCAGACGGGCGGATTGTGGATCAGGGCGCCGATGGCGGCGATTTTCTGCTTCATGCCGCGGGAATAGCCGGCGATGCGGCCGGAGGCGGCTTCCGCCATCTCGAAGGTCTCCAGATACCGGCTGCCCCGGGCTTTCCGGTCCTCCGGGCTGACCCCGAAGATGTCCGCCATGAAATTCAGGTATTCCCAGCCGGTGAGCTTGTCGTACATCTCCTGGCTGTCCGGAACAAAGCCGATCAGCTTCTTGGCGCGCACGGGCTCCTTCGCCACGTCGATGCCGTTCACCAGCACGGCGCCGTCCGTGGCGCGCAGCGCGCCGGTGAGAAGACGGATCGCCGTCGTCTTTCCGGCGCCGTTGGGACCCAGAAAGCCGTATACGCAGCCGTCGCCGACCTTCAGGCTCAGACGGTCGAGGGCGGGACGGTCGCTTTTCGCGTAAATCTTGGTGGCCTGAACAAACTCGATCATGGAAATGCTCCTTTGCGTCGACGGAGGGAAACCTCCGGATTTTCTCTTTCCTGGAACAGAATAAACCCGGGCGCCGGTTTTTTCCATAGAAAAAACGGAGAAATAACCGCCGCTATTTCTCCGTTCCGGCTCCGCGGCCGGGGTTTTATTCGCAGTTTTTCATAAACGCCTCCAGAAGCTCCGGAACCGCGCACCGGGCCGCCGTCCGGTCGAAGAGCCCGAAGCGCTCGCCGTTCCCGCTGAAGCAGTTGTTGTCCCACCAGCAGCAGGTGATTCCCCTGGAACGGGCCTGGGCCGCGTAGAAGGAAAGCCAGTCCACCCGGGCCTGCAGGTTGCCGTTCTTTTCCATGGCGCCGAATTCTCCGATCACGACGGGAATGCCGTTCGCGACGTACTTCGTGTAGAGTGAGGAAAGGAACATGGCGACGACGGATTTCTGCTTTGAATTGTCCAGGGAGAAGGAATCGGTCCCCGGCTGCTCCAGCGCGAAATCGTAGGGGGTGTAGGCGTGAACGGAAACGATGATCCGGTTGTCCGCGCTGTCGGACGGCAGCGTAAAGGCGTCCCTGCAGGCGTATTCCGGATTCGCGGCGTACGAGGGCACCATCAGGTACCGGTCCGCGTTCCGGCCCCCCGACGCGCGGACGGTATCCACGAACACCTGGTTCAGCTTCACGATCTGAACCATGGCGTCCTGACAGGCGGGTTCCGCTTCCGTCCACCACCATTCATAGCCGGTGCCCGTAAGCCGGGGCTCGTTGATGCCCTCGAAGATCAGATGCGCGTCGCAGTCCCGGAAGCGTTCCGCGATCTGGGACCAGACGGTCCGCATATATCTTTCCGAGCTTTCGTAATGCGCCGAGTCCGGATAGTAAAAGGACGGGCTGCAGTCGTGGTGGATGTTGAGAATGACGTACATTCCCCGCTCAAGGGCCCAGGATACGACTTCCTCCACCCGGTCCATCCAGGAGGCGTCGACGGTCAGGTCCGCGGAAAGATGGTTGTGCCAGCTGACCGGAATCCGGATTGTGCGGAAGCCGGCCGCATACAGCGCTTCGATCAGCTCCCGGCTGGTCCGGACGCCGCACCAGCCGGTCTCGTAGTCCAGCGGGTCCGGGAGCCAGGTGCAGTCGACCGCGTCGAACGTGTTGCCCAGGTTCCATCCCGCCTTCATGTCCCGGACGAAGCGCATCGCCTCGTTATCGGGAATTTCCATCTCTTTTGTCGGGATTTCGGGTATCACGACGGTTTCCTCCCCCAAAGCGGACCACGGCGCCTGGAGCAGCATCAGCGCCGCAAACAGCGCAAAAAAACGTCTCTTCATGCGGTACAGCCATCCTTTCCTGTCGTTCCGGACCGCCGGGGACCGGGAATTCCGTCAGCGGTCCGAATCCCAGCACTCGTTCTTCGCGCTGCCGTCCCGGTACGTCTCTTCATAGGGTTCCGGCAGGAATTCCTCCTCATCCGGGATTTCGTCGTCCCATTCCTGCTCCTGCTTTTCATCCGGACGTTCGCTCATGTCTTTTCGCCCCTTTTCTGTTTTCCGTCCGCTCCGCCCGAAAACGCCCGCGCCGGCGGGAGGGGACGAAACGGATTCTCTTCTGATCCTATTTTCTCATAAAACCGGACAAAAATCCAGCTTTTTTATCCGTGCTTCCGGTTTCATTTACTTATTGCGGCGGATGCTGTCCGCGGTCTGCAGCATGACGTATTCGCAGTCCTCCGGGTCGTAATACCGGCTGTCCTCGATCATGCAGAGCAGAAACATGGAGGAATCGCATTCAACATAGTATCTCCGCTCGGGATAATCGGACGTTTCCGTGCTGAAGCCGCGCGCCATGCGGACGCCGTGGGGATTGACGTACAGCTCCGCGTCCTTCATCCAGCCGCATCCGGCCAGAACCTCCTCCGCCCGGGAAAAGCTCTGGGCCAGGGAGCCGCGGATATCCGCGTCCAGGATCAGCCGTCCGGGCTTCATGTCCGTCCCCCCGTATTCCCATACGGTATAGCGGCCGTCCGAGTATTTCTGCGTGAACCCGTTCGGCGGGGCGACCGTCAGTCCGCCGATCGTCCGGTCCGGCGCCTTCCGGCCCGCAAGGATCACCCCGGCGGTCAGCAGGATCAGAAGGGAAGGAACGACGGCCCTCCGTATTTTCCGGAGCTTTTCCGAAGGTTCCCTCCGCCGGGTTTTCGGCCGCGGGGAAGGCGATCCGCCGGCGGCCCGCCGCTCCCGGAGAAGGCGCGGAAGGGACGCCGTCTGAATCCGGAGCGCGCGGAACAGCAGGGAGGCGGGAACGGCGCAGCCCAGCACGGCCGCGGTAAAAGCCGGTACGCTCCGGATGTATACGACGCTGCGGGTCAGATCCAGAAAGCTGTATCCGAACATCTCGACGAAAAGCCCGTGCGTCAGGTAGAAATCCAGGGACATGCCGCCCAGCCAGGCGAGAGCTTTGTTACCGAGCCGGACCTTCATCAGCAGCAGGAAGCAGAAGGCCACGTAAAAGACGCAGACCAGCCACCGGGAACCGGCGCTCAGCAGACGGTAGGCCGTTTTCATGCTTCCGTACTGCGTATACGGGCTCCAGCGGATCCCGACAAGATATTCGGAGAGATGGAACAGCGCGATGACCGCCGCGAAGGAAAAGACAAGCCAGAACCAGTATCCCTTCCGGAAAAACCGGGATACGGGTTCCTCATATTTCCCGAAAAGCAGGCCCAGCGGGAAGAGAATGACGGTGTTGTACCACCATTCCCCCTCCATCCACCGGCCGCTCAGGGGATCAATTGAGGCGCAGAGGACGGTATAGGCCAGCGTGAAGGCGAAGACCCACAGGATCGCGGCTCCTTCCCGCCGGCAGAACCGGAAGGCCGCCCAGAACGCCAGGTAGAAAAAAGGAATCACGATGACGTACCAGGCGTTGAAATTGGCCATGCCCAGCCCGGAAAGATACCAGAGCGCTTTGACGAAATCCATCCTTTCGCCCATCAGCAGCCTGACGCCGGTGTACAGGAACCCGGAAAGATAAAAGGCGAGGACGACGGGCAGAACACGCCGGCGGAAAAAACCCTTCAGATAGCCCGGTTTGCCGCGGAAGCTTTTGTACAGGCCCAGTCCGCTGCAGAAGAAAAACACCGCGACGAACAGATAGCCGATATTCAGGAAAAAATCCAGCCCGTGCGTGATATAGGCGGAGGGATGCCACGGCCCGCAGCTCTTCTGCGCCAGATGATGCAGCGCGACGCCGAGGGCGGCGGTTCCCTGCAGCGCCCGGGTCTGCTTCAGGGAGGTGTATTCCCCGTTCCAGGCGCCTTTTCCCGCGCCGGAGGCTCCGAAAAAAAGGAGCAGCGCGAGAGAAAAATAAAACAGATACATCCAGTCCATACGCTCTGTTCCTTTTACCGGTCCGCCGGAACGGACCCCGCGGCATCCGCGGGGCCCGTCCGTTCAGGTTTCCGGCCCGGAGGGCCGGTCAGTATCTTTCCCGCAGTTCCGCGATCACATGGCGCACGCTCTTCTCCACCGTTCCCTCGCGGAAGGGGTTCATCAGCTTTCCGACCTCCAGCAGGTCGAAGTATCCCTTCGTCCCGCCCGCGCGGCAGAGGGTCAGGTAATCCCGCCAGGCGCCTTCCCTGTCTTCCTTCATCCGCCCGTAATACTGGAAGGCGTTCATCTGGGCCAGCGCGTATTCCAGATAATAGAACGGGTACAGGAAAATATGCTGCTTCTGCATCCAGAAACCGCCCTCCTCCAGGAAGGCTGCGCCGTCGTAATCGCGCCAGGGCATGTACGCCTTTTCGGTCTCACGCCACACGGCGCGCCGTTCCGCCGCGGTCATGTCCGGGTTTTCATAAGCCCGGTGCTGGAACTCGTCCACGGCGCAGATATAGGGCAGCACCGAAAGCGCTCCGAGCAGATGCCCGGTGATATACTGCCCGCTCTTTTCGCCGAAGAACAGGTTCATCCAGGGATAAGCGAAATGCTCCATGCTCATGGAGTGGGTTTCGTTGATTTCGGAGGTGGATCCGGCCAGGGCGCTGACCGGGATGGACCGCATGGCCAGATACCCCTGGAAGGCGTGCCCGGCTTCGTGGGTCAGCACGTCCACGTCCGCGCTGGTGCCGTTGAAGTTTGAGAAGATGAAGGGCGCCTTATAGGACGGGAAGGAGGTCATGTAGCCGCCCATATGCTTGCCCGGCCGGGTTTCCAGGTCAAACAGGTGATATTTCGCCATGAAATCGAAGAATTCCCCGGTTTCCGGGCTCATCTCCCGGTACATGGCCTGCGCCTTCGCCACCAGCTCCTCCGTGGTGCCTTCCGGATCGGCGTTGCCTTCCGGGAAGAGAAGCGCCTCGTCGTACCAGCAGAGCCGGTCCAGGCCCAGCCGGATCCGCTGCCGGTCCCGCAGCTCCGCCACGGCGGGGGTCACGATCTCCCGGATCTGCTTCCGGAAGGCGGCCGCCTCCTCCTGCGTGTAGTCGAAATGCCCGCGCTCGAGATACGCCATCTCCGTGTAGGAGGAGAATCCGAGGGTTTTCGCCATCCGGTCCCGGAGATGAACCAGCTCGTCGTACTGCGCGTCCAGCTTCGGGCTGATCTTTTCATACAGGGCCGCCCAGGCGCGGAAGGCCTCCTTCCGCTCCTCCCGGTCCGTGCTTTCCATGTGCTTCAGCAGCCCGTAGAAATTGCAGGTCTCGCCCCGGAACTCCGTCGAGGCCGCGGCGCTGTCCTTCTGATATTCCTGCCGGACTTCCCCCTCCCGGATTTTGTCCTGAATCAGCCGCGCGTCCGTGATTTTCAGCTGCGCGTCGACGATTTTGAAGAGCTGCGGCCCGAATTCCTTTTCGATATCCGCGCGGAAGGGGCAGGCGGAAAGGGCTTCCATGTATTCCTTGTTCAGAGGGATCATCCGGGCCATTTCCTCTTCCAGCCATTTGACCTCGCCCTCGTAGAATGGATCCCGCGTGTCGATGGTATTGCGCACGTAGGCCAGGGAAAACAGGGTTTCGACCCGCTCGTCCTCCTCCTGCAGGGTGAAATAGGCGTCCCTGACCTCCCGGTAGCTTCCCGCGTTCCGGAAGCATTCCGCGGCCGCCTTCTTTTTTTCCGCGTAGGCCTTCAGATCCGGCCGTTCATAGGGCATCTCCCGAAAATCCGTCATGTTCATTCCGTAAACCTCCTTGTTTTTCCGGCCTCACGGCCTGCTTACTGTTCCGGTACCGGGTTCCGGCTCTGTCGTTCCGCCCCCGGGGACGGGCGGCTGTTTTCCGCGTCAGGTCCCGCCGGTCAGGTCCTCATAGGTAACGCCGTATTTTTCGGCAATTCCGCGGGCGTAGGATTTCCCTTCGGGCGGCGCGACGCGGACCCGGAAGGTGGAGCGGCCGTCCACGGTCTCGGCGGTCAGGGATACCGCCTTTCCGGGAACGCCGGACTCGTTGATGTCCGTATCCAGCTCCTTCGCCAGCTTGTGCATATGCGTGTTGTAGATCGTGCGGGCGTCCTTCTTCAGGATGGCCCGGACGGCGTCCACCGCGATATAGTACCCTTCCTCGAAGGACGTGGTGGAGAAGGTCTCATTCAGCAGCAGGACGCTGCGTCCGGTGGCGGAGGAGTAGATCTCCCGGAACCGCCGGCACTCCTCTCCCAGACGCCCCAGGTCCAGGGTCCGGTCCTCGTCGGCGGGGAAGTGGGTCAGCACCTGATCCGCCGGATCGAATGAGAAGGAATCCGCGGGAACGAACACGCCGCTCTGGGCCAGAAGGAACAGCTGTCCCACAGCCTGGGTTACGGTGGTCTTTCCGCCGCGGTTGGCGCCGGTGAGAAGATAGACCCGCTTCTCAGGGTCGAACGAGAGATCGTTCGGGACCGCCTGATCCGGCCGGACGGAATCAATCAGCTTCAGATTGTAGAATCCGCGGGCTTCCATTCCCGCCGGGGAGGAGGACGCCTTCCGGACGGAGGGCTTGGAGAAGGTCCAGCCCCGGGCGCGCAGCTTTTCCAGATATTCCGACCAGCGGACGTAGAACAGAAGCTCCGGGATCAGGTCCGAGATCTCCCGGACGCTGACGTTCAGATACTGCGCCAGGGTGTCCCTGAGCTTCCTGACCAGCCGGGATACCAGCTGTGAAGCCGCGTTGTCCATCTGCCGCGGAACGTCGTATGAGCCGTCCTGCCTCGGAATCGGGGCGAGGGACATCCCGAGCAGGGGGTTTTTCAGAAACGCGGCGGTCCGGGCGGCCTGTTCCAGCGTTCCCCCGATGCCGGCGGTGGGGGAGGCCGGCTCGAAGGAAAGGCTGCCGTTCCATTCCGCTTCAGGCCGGATGTCGTTCCGGGAGGAAACCGCGGAGACGAAATGCTTCAGCAGGCCGGAGCGGGTGAAAGGCTTCGCGTTGACGGCGACGAGCCCCATGCTGACGGCCTCGAAGCGTTCGTTTACGTTGACGCCGATCGTCAGGCTGCGGACTTCGGAGGCGGAGATCCGCATCTCCTCCACGTCCCGGCGGAGCGCGGCGAATCCGCTGCTGTCGTAGATTCCGCAGATGGTTTCCCTCAGGTTTCTGAGGCCGTCGGATACCAGCTCCCGGTTTTCCAGACAGGAGCGGATGGCTTCCACCGTGACGATGTAGTCGTGATATTCCTCAAGCCGGTGCATCAGATCCCAGACGCCCGCTTCGTCCCCGGCATGGCGGCTGACCACGCCGTAGTCGTAGAACATTTTGACCTGGTCCAGCAGCTTCGTCAGGCTGGTCCGGATTTCCGGGTGGCGGTACAGATCCTCAAAGACGTTGCAGCGGAAGCGGCACACCTCCGGATCGTCCGTCAGGCTTTCCATGACCCGCCGGAGCAGCGGCGCCTCCTGGGGCTGCTGAGCCACCTTTTCCACAAGGACGTCCAGCCCGAGATCATGCCAGGTGTCCTCCGGAAGCACCCGGTAGGTTATCCGGTCCTGCCAGGGAAAAAGGATGCTGAGCTTGTTCCGGCTCATGAAATCAGCCTCTTTTCCGGTATGATTGTCCGCGTCGGGGGATGCGGAACGGAAAGCGCTTCCGCTCCGGACTTCACATGGGATTATAGAATACGCGGCGGACACCGTCAAGGACGCCTGCCCGGATTCGGGATTCACCCTTGACAGAAAAACGAAACAGTGATAGTTTTATCCTAAAAGAAGGATTGATTTCCATAGATCCGCTGCGGGCGGCTTACAAAGAAACCGGGACGCGTATTTGGATACCGCGGGCGGCTTTCCGTCCGGTTTTCCGGGTTTGTCCGCCGTCTGTCCGGAGCCGTGACGGAAATCGGAAAAAGGAGAATATGCCATGAAAAAAATCCTCAACAGGCCCGAGAACTTTGTGGACGAAATGCTGGAGGGCATCATGTACGCGCACGGGGACCGGCTCCGCTTCTCGGACGAAAGCAGGCGCGTCGTGCTGAACCGGCATCCGGTACGGGAGGGCAAGGTCGGCATCGTAACCGCGGGAGGAAGCGGCCATCTTCCGGTGTTTATGGGATACGTCGGCGACGGCATGCTGGACGGGTGCGCCGTCGGCAACGTCTTCGCCTCCCCGTCGGCCAGCGCGATGGCGGCCATGATCCGCGACTGCGACCGCGGAGCCGGCGTGCTCTGCCTGTACGGCAATTACAACGGCGATATCCTGAATTTCAACATGGCCTGCGAGGAGGTCGATTTTGACGACATCAAAACCCGCACCGTCCTGGTCCGGGACGACGTGGCCTCCTCTCCGCCCGAGCTGGCGGAAAAGCGCCGCGGCGTGGCCGGCATGGTCTTCGCGTTCAAGGTCGCCGGCGCGGCCGCGGATGAGGGTCTCGATCTGGACGGCGTGGCGGCGGCGGCGCAGATGGCGCTGGACAATACCCGCACGATGGGAATCGCGCTCAGCGCCTGCATTGTTCCCGAGGTGGGAAAGGCCACTTTCTCCATCGGGGAGGACGAGATTGAGATCGGCATGGGCATTCACGGCGAGCCCGGTATCGAGGTGCGCAAAATGATGACGGCGGATGAGATCGCCACGCTTCTGGTCGGAAAAATCACCGAAGACATGCCGCTGGCCGAAGGGGACGAGGCCGCCGTCATGATCAACGGGCTCGGCGGCACGCCGCTGGAGGAGCAGTACATCGTCTACCGGAAGGTTCATTCCCTTCTCGCGGAGATGGGCGTCCGCTCCGTGATGCCGCACATCGGGGAATTCGCCACGTCCATGGAAATGGCCGGTCTTTCCGTGACGATCATGAAGCTGAATCCGCAGCTGAAGGCCTGGCTGGCGGCGCCGGCGGCGACGCCCTTCTATACCAACGCGAACAAAGTGTAAAGGAAGAGAAAAATGGACAGCAGAACCGTATCGGCGGTCTTTGACGCCGTCAGCGCCAAAATGACCGCGAACCGGGATTATCTGATTGAGCTCGACGCGCAGAACGGCGACGGCGATCTCGGAATTTCCATGGATACCGGCTTCCGCGCGGTGTCCGCTTTCGCACGGGAGGCCGACGAACCGGATCTCGGCCGGCTGTTTATGAAATCCGCGAAAGCGCTCAACGAGGCGTCTCCGTCCTCCCTCGGCACCATCCTGTCCTTTCTGATGATGGGCATGGCCAAAGCGCTGAAGGGAAAGACGGACGCGGACGCGGACGAGGCGGCGCTCGCGATGGAGGCCGGCCTGAATCTGATCATGGAAAAGGCCGGCTCGAAGCGGGGTGAGAAAACGATCCTTGACGCGCTCGGGCCGGGCGTCGACGCGCTGAAGGCGGGTGCCGGGCTGCCGCTCAGGGAGCGGCTGAAGGCCGCGGCCGACGCCGCGGCGGCAGGATCCGAAAGCACGCGGCGGATGCGCGCCGTTCACGGGCGCGCGGCGTACTACGGGGATAAGAGCCTGGGCGTACTGGACGGAGGATCCGCGGTAGGCCGCCTGATCTTCGAAGGAATTGCCGAAGCCTTCACCTGACTACGGTTTTCCTCATGCCAAGGCATGAGAAATAATTAATGAAAGGGGTTTGTACCATGAAGAAAATCCTGTCCCTTCTCCTGACTGTCTGCATGCTGACTGCGCTGGCCGGCGCCGCGCTGGCGGACGGCAAACTGGTCCTTTACGCTTCCACGCCCGAGGAGTTCCTGAACGTGGTGGTGGAGGAGTACACCAAGGCCACCGGCGTGGAAGTGGAAATCGTCTCCGCCGGAACGGGCGAGCTGTACAAGAGAGTGGAAGCCGAAGGCGACAACCCGCTGGGCGACGTTTTCCTCGGCGGCATGGTCTCCTCCGGATACGTACCGAAGATTGAACTGTGGGAGCCCTACGTCTCCCCCCTGGACACCGAGCTGCCCGAAGCCTTCCGGAACACCACCGGAAAGGTCACGTCCTTCTCCATGGTTCCCACCGCCATCATGCTGAACACCGAGGTACTGGCGGAAACAGGCGTCGAAGTGAACGGCTTCGAGGATCTGCTGAATCCCGCCCTCAAGGGCAAGATCGTCATGCCGGATCCCACCTCCACCTCCTCCGGCTGGGAAGCGCTGGTCAACATCCTCTACGCCATGGGCGGCGGGGATACGGAAGAAGGCTGGGCCTTCGTTGACAAGCTGCTCGCCAACATCTCCGGCAAGGTGCTGACCTCCTCCAGCGCGGTTCACAAGGGATGCGCCGGCGGCGAGTACGCGGCGGCCCTGATCGCGGAATCCATGGCGGACACCTACATCAACCAGGGCCTGCCGGTCACCCGCGTCTTCATGAAGGAGGGCGTCGTGGTGAACGTGGACGGCGTGGCCATCATCAAGGGCGCGAAGAACCTGGAGAACGCCCAGAAGTTCGTGGACTTCCTGATCAGCAAGGACTTCCAGCAGATCATGGTCGGGCTCGAGCTGCCGCGCCGTCCGGTGCGCACCGATATCGACATGTCCGCCAGCAAGATGATTCCCACGGAGGACATCAATCAGATCCCGGTGGACTTCGACTACGTCGCCGCGCATAAGGCGGAGATGCAGGAGCACTTCAAGGAGATCGCCATCAACTACGCCGAATAAGGCTGACGCCGGCGGAAAGACGACTCTGAGTTTTTCCTGAATGCAGCGCAGACTGCTGCCGGCTCCGGGAGGCGCCCTGTTTCCCGGAGCCGGCTTTTTTCGGATAACCCCGCTTCGGCACCCGAAGCGGTTCAGAAAGGAACAAACGGTATGAGCACGCAGATTACGATCCGTGACGCCGTCAAGCGGTATGGCGATAAAACGATTATTCCGGGCCTCAGCCTTGACATTGCGGGCGGAGAGTTTTTTACGCTGCTGGGGCCCTCCGGCTGCGGAAAAACGACGCTGCTCAGAATGATCGCCGGATTCAATTCCATCGAGGGAGGGACCATCGCCTTCGACGGTCAGATCCTTAACGATCTGCCTCCCTACCGGCGCAATATCGGCATGGTATTTCAGAACTATGCCATTTTTCCGCATATGAGCGTCCGCAAAAACGTGGAATACGGGCTGCGCCAGCGCGGACTTCCCAAGGCGGAAATCCGCCGCCGCGCGGATGAGATCATGAACGTCGTGAAAATCACGGAGCACGCGGACAAGGCTCCGAACCAGCTTTCCGGCGGACAGCAGCAGCGCGTGGCTCTCGCGCGGGCGATCGTCATCCATCCCACCGTCCTTCTGATGGACGAGCCGCTGAGCAATCTGGACGCCAAGCTGCGCCTGGAGATGCGCGGCGCGATCCGGGACATTCAGAAAGAGGTCGGCATCACCACCGTGTACGTCACCCACGATCAGGAGGAGGCGCTGGCCGTATCGGACCGGATCGCCGTCATGAACTTCGGGGTGCTGCAGCAGGTGGGAACGCCGGTGGAGCTTTATCACCGCCCCGCGAACCTGTTTGTCGCAACGTTCGTCGGCTCCTCCACCCTGTACGACGGGGTCTGCAGCCGCTCCGGCGGGCGGACGGAGGTGATTCTGGACGGCTGTCTGCGCGTTCCGATGGAGAACCTGAGCGGCGGCGTGCGGGACGGGCAGAAGCTGAAGGTCGCGGTCCGCCCCGAGGAGTTTGAGCTTTCGCGGGGGGAGAGCGGATGGCACGGAACCGTCAAGAGCAGCGTTTTCCTGGGACGGTTTGTCAACTACGAGATCGTCATGCCCGACGGGAGCATCACGGAGATCAGCCTGCCGACCTCCGGTATCCACGACCTGTACAGGCCCGGGGAGACGGTGTCCATGACTGTGGACGAAAAGCGGATCAACGTGTTCAGCGAGGACGGAACCGTCAATCTGATCGAAGGAGCTGAATGCGAATGAACAAGAAAAGGCTCCGCTGGGACGTCTGGACGGTGATTGCCGTAGCGGTTTTCCTGCTGGTTCTGCTTTTCCTGATCTATCCGCTGACGTCCCTTTTCCTCAGCGCGTTCCGGGATCCGAAAACCAATGAGATTTCGATTGTCAATTTTCAGAAGTTCTTTACGACAAAATACTATTACCGGTCTCTGCTCAACTCCGTCCGGGTAACCTCCGTCGTGACGCTGCTGTGCATCCTGATCGGGGTGCCCATGGCCTACCTGATGACGACCTGCCGGGTCAGGGGGAAGACCTTCCTTGAGATCCTCATCATTCTTTCCATGATGAGCCCGCCGTTCATCGGAGCCTATTCCTGGATCCTCATGCTGGGCCGGGGCGGATTTGTGACGAAATTCCTGGAAGGGCTTTTCGGGTTCCGTATGCCGAACATTTACGGCTTCGGCGGGATCGTCCTCGTCTTTACCATGAAGCTGTATCCGTACATGTACATGTACGTGTCCGGCGCGCTGGCCAAGCTGGACGCGTCCCTGCCCGAGGCGGCGGAGAACCTGGGGTGTCATCCCTTCAAAAAGGTGTTCACCATTATCACTCCGCTGATTCTTCCCACCGTGGCGGCCGGGGCGCTGATGGTTTTCACCAACGCATTCTCGGATTTCGGGACGCCGATGATGATCGGCGAAGGCTACCGGACCATGCCGGTGCTGGTCTATACGGAATTTGTCGGGGAGGTGGGCGGTTCCGCCAACTTCGCGGCCTGCCTCAGCATGCTCATGGTTCTCATCACCGTGATTATCTTTGTCGCCCAGCGGTACGCCACGGAGCGCCGGAGCTTTGAGATGAGCTTCCTGCGGCCGCTGGAGGTCAAAAAAATGAAGCCGCTGAAGTCGGTACTGGTGCATGTGTTTATCTACTCCATCGTGCTGGTGTCCATCCTGCCTCAGCTGAATATCATCGTGTCCTCCTTCCGGGACACCGTGGGCCCCGTGTACAAGGACACCTGGTCGCTCGCCAACTACCAGGCTGCCCTGAAGAAATTCGGCTTCTCCGTCTTCAACACCTACAAGTTCGCGCTGATCTCCATCGCGGTGGTCATGGTGCTGGGCATGGCGATCGCCTATCTGTCCATCCGCCGGCGCAATCCGCTGACCAACGTCCTGGATATCGTGACGATGTTCCCGCTGATCATTTCCGGAACCGTCATGGGCATCACGCTGCTGCTGGCGTTCAACAAAAAGCCGCTGCTCCTGAGCGGAACCATGGCGATCATGATCATTTCCTTTGTCATCCGGCGAATGCCGTATACCATCCGCTCCAGCTCCGCGATTCTGCGGCAGATGAGTCCGAGTATGGAGGAAGCCTCCATCAGCCTCGGCTATACGCCGATCCGGACGTTCTGGAACGTGACGGCGCCCCTGATGATGTCCGGCGTACTGTCGGGTCTGATCCTCAGCTGGATTACCATCATCAACGAACTCAGTTCCTCCGTGATCCTCTTTACCGGCCGGACCACGACGATGAGCGTGGCCGTGTATACGGAGGTGACGCGGAACGAGTTCGGCCCCGCTTCGGCGCTCTCGGCGATTCTGACGGTGACGGTCATCCTGTCCCTGCTCCTGTTCTTCAGAATATCCGGAAAGAAGAGCATCTCCATGTAACCCCCGTCCGAGGGCGGACGAAAGCATATCCGGTCATACTCACCCGGCGCGGGCGTCTCCGCGCACTCACGACACACGCAAAGGAGAAAAAAGAAAATGGCGCTTGAAAAGGTCAGTACAATCCTCAGAATGGCGGATGAGGCGAACACGTCCGCGATCGGTTTCAACTGCAACGACTACACGATGGCTTATTCCGTGATTCAGGTGGCCGAGGAGCTCGGCAAGCCGGTCATCGTCATGCTGTATCCGCCGGACAATTTCGAAAGCAACTGCTGCGGCGTCGCGGGCTTCGCGGCCACGGTCCGGGAGCTCGCCGCG
>ONXY01000084.1 GCA_900321945.1 uncultured Eubacteriales bacterium
AGTATACGGCGAGGGAAAAAATGTTCGGGACTGGCTGTATGTTGAAGATCATTGCCGGGCAATCGACCTGATCATCCATAAAGGCCGGGTGGGCGAGGTCTACAATGTGGGCGGACACAACGAGATGGCAAACATCGATATCGTGAAGCTGATCTGCAGGGAACTGGGGAAACCCGAAAGCCTGATCACCTACGTCACGGACCGGAAGGGACACGATATGCGGTACGCCATCGACCCGGCCAAGATTCACCGGGAACTGGGGTGGCTTCCGGAAACAAAATTCGCGGACGGAATCAAAAAGACCATTCAATGGTATCTGGACAACCGGGACTGGTGGGAAGAGATCATCAGCGGGGAATACCAGACCTATTATGAGAAAATGTACGGAAACCGGTAATCCGGCGGAGCGGGAAGATGGAGAAACAGAATCAGTCAAGAATCAGCGAGGTGCTGAAATTCCTGATTTCAGGCGGAATCTGCTTTCTGGTGAAGCTTGTCTGTTCGGTGGCGCTCAAGTTCGGGGTGGGACACGACACATGGCTGTCGGTTCTGCTGGCGGAGCTGGTCGCCATCGCGGTGAACTATATCCTGTGCGTGCTGTGGATCTGGCCCTCCGCGAAGGAAAACGACGCGGTTACGAAAATCGGTTTTCTGGTCACCAGCCTGATCGGCCTCGTCTGGAACGAGCTGCTGATGCTGGTATTCGGAATGATTTTCGGAGAGGACCGGGTGCTGTTTGCGGTCATGGGAAAAGAGATCACCATGTACGTGGTGAACGTGTGCCTGACGACCGGAATCGTTCTGTTCTGGAACTACTTTACCAAGCGGGCCGTGCTGAACTCCGATCTGCTGAAGAGGTGGACCGGGAAACTGAAAAAAGGCTGATTTTTGAGAGATGAAGCTGTATGAGTGTATGGACCGCGCGGCGCGCGGGGAAAGCCTCTGGCTTCCCGAACTGCGGGAAGCGTTCGCGCGGGAAAAGGACGCCGGGGAGCTGATCATCCGTCTGACCGGCAGGCACTACGGCGCGCGGGAGTATTCGCTGCGCATTCCGCGCGTTTCCGGCGCTTCCGGCGGCGAAAGGGAATTTCTTCTCCGGTACGCCGCGGCGGCCGTGTATAACCTTCTTTCGGTGTTCAGCGCGGAGGAGACCGTCGTTTTCGCGGAGGAGGAGGACGCCCGGCGTCTGCTGGCGGAAAAGCTTCCCGGACTGTTTGAAGAGGATCCCGGATACCGCAAGGCCCGCAGCATCGCGCGGCGGCTGTACGGCGGTTTCCGGATCTGCGTGGAGCCGCTGAGCGGGCGGGACGGTCCGCGCGGACCGCGGGAAGAACCGCACGGACGCGGCGGTTCCGGACAGACGGACCTGGCCGCTCTGCTGAAAAAACGGATCCGTACGGCGGAAGAAAAAAACTGTCTCGGAATCGACATCGGCGGAAGCGATATCAAGGTGGCCGCGTCTTCTCACGGCCGTCTGCTGTACACGAGGGAAGTCAACTGGAATCCGGCGGCTTTCCGGACCGCGGAGGAATTCATGACGCCGGTGCTGACGCTTGTGCGCGAGGCGCGGGAGCTGCTGGAAAAATCCGGCGAAGCGCCGGACGCGGTGGGCATAAGCTTCCCGGACGTCGTGATCGGCGACCGGATCGTCGGGGGCGAAACGCCGAAAACCATGGGTATGCGCGCGAATCCGGAGACGGATTACGAAACGGAGTTCGCGAAGCTCGGGAACCTCCGGGAAGAGTGCCTGCGGCTGCTTCCGCGGACCGCTTCGGTCCGGCTGGCCAACGACGGCAATATGGCGGCGTTTACCGCCGCCATGGAGCTGGCCGCGGATCCCGCGGGGGAGAAGCCGGGAGAGGACGCGCTGCGCTCCGGTATTCTGGCGCATACGCTCGGGACGGATCTGGGTACGGGTTGGCTGCGGGAGGACGGCACCTTTCCGCCGATACCGCTTGAAATATACAAGCTGCTCCTGGATATCGGGGACGCGCCTTCCTTCGCGGTGCCGCCCCGGGATCTGCGCGGCACGCGCAACGAGAATTCCGGTATGGCGGGTCTGGAACGGTATCTCGGTCAGGCGGCGGCTTACCGGCTGGCATGGAAGCTCGATCCCGGACTTCTTTCCGGGTTCGCGGCGGAGAGAGACGGGGCGCTGA
>ONXY01000543.1 GCA_900321945.1 uncultured Eubacteriales bacterium
TATCTGAACTGGTCTCATTACCGGATGGAGTTCACCAGCGAATTCAACCCGAAAACCGGCAAGGTTGACGCCGGAAAGCCCGCCGGTCCCCTGCAGGTTCTCGGAAACACAAGAAAGCGCGGAACGCTGGTTCGTTTCCTGCCGGACGACGCCATTTTCGAGGACGTCCGCTTCAACGGGGAGCAGGTAGCCCGGCGTCTTCAGGAACTGGCCTATCTGAACCGCGGGATCAGAATCACCTTCACGGACGAAAGGGTGGCGGACAGCGCGGGCCGCGTCCGTGTTTTCTGTTACGACGGCGGAATCACGGATTATGTGCAGTATCTGAACGCCGGAAAGACGGCGCTTCACCCCGACGTAATCTATATGGAAGGAAGCCGGGACACAGTTATCTGCCGGGCCGCGATCCAGTACACGGACGGGTACAATGAATCCCTTTTCTCCTATGTGAACAATATCAACACGCCGGAAGGCGGTTCCCATGAAACGGGCTTCAAAGCCGCCTTTACCAAATGCCTTAACGATTACGCGCGCCGGACGGGCCTTCTGAAGGAGAAGGACAGCAATCTGGCCGGCGAGGATTTCCGGGAAGGGCTCACCTGCGTCCTGACCACCATGGTCAAGAATCCACAGTTTGAGGGGCAGACGAAAGGGCGTCTCGGAAACAGCGAGGTCCGCCCCGCTGTGGAAGCTGTCATCACCCAGCAGATGACGGACTGGCTGGACAACCTGAAGAATCAGGAAACCGCTTCCGCGATCGTAGGCAAGGCGATCCGGGCGGCTCAGGCCCGGGAAGCCGCCCGGAAAGCCCGGGACAATTCCCGGAAAGCCTCCGCCCTGGAGGCCGCGCCGCTGGTCGGAAAGCTTTCCGCCTGCACCGGCCGGAAGTGGGAGGACAACGAGCTTTTCATCGTGGAGGGGGATTCCGCAGGCGGCAGCGCCAAGCAGGGCCGGGACCGTCGTTTTCAGGCCATTCTCCCCCTCAGGGGAAAGCCTCTCAACGTGGAGAAAAAGCATCTGGATCAGGTTCTGGCCAACGAGGAGTTCCGTTCTCTGATCACCGCTCTCGGAACCAGCATCGGCGAAACCTTTTCCCTGAACAATCTGAAATACGGAAAAGTCATTATCCTTTCGGACGCGGATCAGGACGGAGCGCATATCCGCGCCATCCTGCTGACCTTCTTCTTCCGCTATATGAAGGAGCTTATCACCGGAGGGCACGTGTATATCGGCATGCCTCCGCTCTACAAGGTCCAGAAGGGCAGCCGCGTTCTCTACGCCTACGACGACAGGGAACTCGGAAAAGCCGTGAAAGCCGTGGGCAAAGGATACGCGCTGCAGCGTTACAAGGGGCTCGGAGAGATGAATCCGGAACAGCTGTGGGAAACCACCATGGATCCCTCTCAGCGGAAGCTGATGCGCGTTTCCATAGAGGACGCCGCCCAGGTCGACAGGCTGACCACGATTCTGATGGGGGACAAGGTCGAACCGAGAAGGGACTATATCTCCGAGCACGCGGATTTCAACCGTCCGGATGATTTCGTCCCGGCGGACGACCCGCAGACCTCCCGGGAAGGAGCGTGACGGAAGTGGCCGGAAAGAAAAAAGCCGCGGACGCGCCCATCGTGAAGGACGATCCCTCCCGGATTCTGGATACCAGTATGGAGGACGTCATGCACAACAGCATGATGCCCTATGCGGAGCACGTCATTCTGGACCGGGCCCTTCCCCGGGTGGAGGACGGGCTGAAACCCGTCCAGCGCCGTATTCTGTATACCATGATGGAACTGGGCACCACGCCGGACAAGCCGCACCGCAAATGCGCCCGTATCGTCGGGGACTGCCTGGGCAAATATCATCCTCACGGGGATTCTTCCGTATACGGCGCGCTCGTGCACCTCGCACAGGATTTTTCCATGCGCGCGCCGCTGATCGACGGTCACGGAAACTTCGGTTCCATCGACGGGGACAGCCCGGCCGCCATGCGTTACACAGAAGCGCGCATGGCTCCCCTGGCGCTTCAGATGCTCCGGGATCTGGAGAAGGATACCGTTCCCTTCCGGCTGAACTTTGACGACACCCTGAAAGAGCCGGATATGCTTCCGGCCCGTTTCCCCAATCTGCTGGTAAACGGCGCGAGCGGCATTGCCGTGGGTCTGGCCACGAATATCCCGCCTCACAATCTGGGCGAATCCGTCCGTGCCGTGATCGCGCAGATGGAAGACCCGGACATTTCTCTGGACGGGCTCATGAGGATTCTTCCGGGGCCCGACTTCCCGACCGGCGGCATTCTGCTCAGGAACGAGGAACTCCGGCGCGCTTATGAAACCGGAAGAGGAAAACTGACTCTCCGGGCCAGGGTTTCCGTGGAGGACGGTCCCGGCGGGCGGAAAATCCTGGCGGTCACGGAAGTTCCCTATCAGGTGAACAAGGCGGCCATGCTGGAAAAAATCCAGAAGCTCAGCGAAGAAAAGAAGGCCGCTCTCGGCGGGATTTACGACATCCGGGACGAAAGCGACCGTTCCGGCATGCGGGCCGTCATCGAGCTCCGGAAGGACGCTGATCCGGCTAAAATTCTGGCTTATCTGTATAAGTATTCTGATCTTCAGATCACCTTCGGCGTGAACATCGTGGCCATCGCGGACGGAAAGCCCGTTCAGATGGGGCTGAAGCAGATGATCGCCTGCTACATCGATTATCAGAAGAAGGTCGTTGCCAGGCGGACGCAGTTCGAGCTGAACCAGGCCAGAGCCCGCGCCCATATTCTGGAAGGCCTGATGGTCGCGCTGGATAATCTGGACGAGGTAATCGCTCTGATCCGGGCCAGCAGAAGCCCGAAAGAGGCCAAAGCGGCCCTGATGGAGCGTTTTGCCCTTTCCGACGTGCAGGCGCAGGCGATTCTCGACATGCGTCTGCAGCGGCTGACCAATCTGGAGATTGCGGCGCTGCGGAAGGAATACGCCGAGATTCTGAAAACGATCGCGCGTCTTGAGGGGATCCTGAAAAGCGAGAAGAAGCTGCTCGGAGTGATCCGGAGCGAAATGCTGGAAATCGCGGATCAGTACGCGGATCCGCGCCGTACGGCTTTCGAGGAGCCCGCGGACGCCCCCGCCGATCTGCCGGAGGAAACGGTTCTCCCGGAGGACGCGGCGGTGGTGTATACCCGGAACGGATATCTGAAGCGTATATCCCCCCTGCTTCTGAAGCGGAATCCCCTGCCTTCGGCGCGCGAGAGCTTTGAGGAGAGCCCGCTCTTCCTGCTGAACGCCACGACGGCCGAGACCCTGTATTTCCTGACGGATCTGGGCAGCTGCTATCCCCTTCCCGTCAGCCGGCTGAACGAGCTGAAGCCGAAGGACCGCGGGCAGCTGCTTTCCGGTGTGCTGGCGGACATAGAAGAAAACGAGAATCTTCTTCTTATGCTTTCCGCCTCTCCCCGGGATCTGGAGAAGGAGCCTGACCTGGTCTTTATTACGGCCCAGGGTATGGTCAAGCGTTCCGCGGCGGCGGAATATGCCGTGCGCAGCCGGAAATACCCCGCCCTGTCCCTGAAAAAGGGAGACCGGCTGGTTCAGATTCTCCGGGTTTCATCCGAGGGGGACCTGCTCCTGGTCTCCCGGGGGGGCATGTGCATCCGCTTCCCCCTTTCCTCGGTTCCCGTTCAGGGCCGTACGGCCGCCGGCGTGAAAGGCATGTCCCTGGATCCCGGCGACGAGGTCTGCTGGGCCGGTCAGCTGGAGAAGGATGATGAAATCGTTCTCATTTCGGAGCGCGGATGGGGCAAACGCGTCCCGCAGATGGATTTCGAGCCTCAGAACCGCGCCGGGAAAGGCGTTCACTGCTTCAGCTTCAACCGGAACGGAGCCAACGGCAAGTATCTGACAGGCGTCTGCAAAACCCGGGAAAGCGTTCCCTCCACGCTGCTGATCTCCCAGCTCCGTTCCCCGCGGACGCCGCTGGACAAGGACGAAATTCTTCTCCAGGGGAAGCAGGGCCGCGGCATGCCATACGTCATGGCGATTCTCGACGACATCATCACCGGCGTCGCCGGTGTTGAGACAATAAGCGATAAAGAATAAGGAGGAATATCACACAATGGCAAGACAGAATTTCGGCGGTTTCGGCGGCGGAAACATGCAGCAGCTGATGCGCCAGGCGCAGAAAATGCAGCAGCAGCTGCAGGAAACGCAGGAGAAGCTGGATGCCGCGGAATATGAGGCGGCTTCGGGAGGCGGCATGGTCACGGTGAAAATCACCGGGAAGCCCGAGCTGACCGCGATTACCATCGATCCCCAGGTCGTGGATCCGGACGATATCGAGATGCTGCAGGATCTGATTATCGCCGCGGTGAACGAGGCGCTGCGCAAAAGCGAGGAAACCAAGGCCGCCGCCATGAACCGTATGGCGCCCGGCATGGGGATGGGCGGGCTGTTCTGATCATGAGCGAACAGATAGAACCGATCGCCTCCATGGCCGCTGAGCTGAACCGGCTGCCCGGCATCGGAAAAAAGACCGCCCAGCGGCTGGCCTATTTCGTGGCCTCCATGCCGCTGGAGGAAGTGCGCGCCCTGTCCGTGGCGCTCTGGGAAGGGCGGAAGGCCATCCGCTTCTGCAGCGTCTGCGGAAACTATGCCTCCTCCGACGTCTGCGCCGTCTGCGGGGATGAAAGCCGGCACAACGGACAGATCTGCGTGGTGCGCGATCCGAGGGACGTCGCGGCAATCGAGCGGATGCACGAATACGGGGGCCTTTACCACGTCCTCCACGGAACTCTCTCCCCCATGGACGGAATCGGGCCGGATCAGATCCGGATCCGCGAGCTTCTCAGCCGTCTGGAGACGGAAAAAGTCGACGAGGTTATTCTCGCCACCAATCCCGACGTGGAGGGAGAAGCCACCGCCTCCTATCTCGCCCGGCTGCTGAAGCCGCTCGGCGTCCGGTGCACCCGCATCGCGCACGGCGTACCCGTCGGCGGGGATCTGGAGTATACGGACGAAGTCACCCTGCAGAAGGCTCTGGAAGGCCGGAGAGAGGTCTGAGAATGAACGATATGGCTTTGATCACCGCCCTTCTTCTTCTGGCCTGTCTGACGCTTCTGATCATCCTGCTTTTCAGGCAGAGTTCGGGGCTTCACCGGCAGGAGGAAGGCCGTCTGCGTCAGGAGCGCGGTCTGGAAGATCTGGGTAACCAGCTTCTGGACGAGCTGGACGCCCAGAGGGATCAGACCATGGATTCCCTTTATCAGGGAAATCAGCATCTGATGGCTACGCTCAGCCAGATGGGCCAGAGTCATTCCACGCTGCTTGAGAACATGCTGGCGTCGGTTTACAAGGGACTCGGGGAGATGCAGAGCGTCGCCTCGGGCGTGGGCGACCTGAAAAAGGTCATGACCAACGTGAAAACCCGTGGCATCTGGGGGGAGATCCAGCTGGGAAACCTGATCCGCCAGAGCCTCGCCCCGGGCCAGTATGAGGAAAACGCGGAGGTCGTTCCCGGTTCCGGCGAGCGGGTGGAATTCGCGATCCGTCTTCCCGATCAGAGCGGAAACACCGTCTGGCTGGCCGTGGACAGCAAGTTCCCGCAGGAGAGCTATCTCCGTCTTGTGGACGCTTCCCGCAGAGAGGACGCGGCTGCCGCGGAGGAAGCCAAAAAAGCTCTGATCCGCAGGATCAGAGCCGAGGCGAAAACGATTTCGGAGAAATACATCTCCCCTCCCCATACGGCTGATTTCGCTTTCATGTTTCTTCCGACGGAGGGGCTCTATGCCGAGGTGCTTCAGAGTCCGGACGTGGTGGAATCCGTCCAGAGGGAGCAGCGGGTGGTCATCGCAGGCCCGGGCACCTTCTCCGCCATGCTGAGCGCTCTCCAGATGGGATTCCGCACGCTGACCGTTCAGCAGCGGTCCTCGGAAGTGTGGCGTCTTCTCGGTCAGGTTGAAAATGAGTTTGCCCGGTTCACGGAAAGTCTGGAAACCGCCCGTCTCCGTCTGAATCAGGCGGAGGAGGCTCTGGACACGGCTTCTTCCAGGGCCCGTTCGCTTCAGCGGAAGCTGAAAGCCGTAACCTCGGAATCCCTTTTCCCCGATGAGGGGAAACCCCGTTCCGGTGATTCATAATAATCATTTAATAAATGAAAGGAGATCTGTCTGCATGTCCATCAAAACCGAAATCTGGGGGAAATCCCCGAAAGGGAAAGACGTTCGCCGCTTTACCCTGACCAACGCAATGGGCGCTTCCGTTTCCGTAATCGAGTGGGGGGCCATTCTCCAGAGCATCATCGTTCCGGACGCGGGGGGGAATATGGACGACGTGGCGCTGGGTTTTGACAGTCTGGACGCCTACCTGAAGCCCCATGGAAGCATGGGGGACACGGTCGGCCGCTACGGAAACCGCATCGGCGCGGGAAAGTTCACCATCGACGGAACCGCGTACCAGGTAGCTCTGAATGATCACGGCATAAACCATCTTCACGGCGGAAACGTCGGCTTCGCGGCGCATTTCTGGACCGGAACTCCCCTGGAGGGCGATCACGAGGATTCCGTATCCTTCCACCGGATCTCCCCCGACGGAGAGGAAAACTATCCCGGTACGCTGGACGTCACGGTAACCTATACCTGGAACGATCAGTGCGATCTGATTATCCGCTACGAAGCCGTCACGGACAAGCCCACTCTCTGCAATCTGACCAACCACACCTATTTCAATCTGGCCGGGCACAGCCACGGCACCATTCAGGATCACGTGGTCACCATTAACGCGGACGTCGTCACGAAAGTGGACGCGCATCTGATTCCGACGGGAGCCTACATGCCCGTTCTGGGCACGCCGCTGGATCTGCGGGACGGACTGCTGGTCGAGGAGGGACTCGCGGTTATGGATTCCTGCCCTCAGATGATTCCCGCCGGCGGATATGATCACAATTTCGTCCTGGCCAAAGGAGAGTCGATGGGATTCGCCGCGGGCGTTTACCACGAGGAATCCGGCCGTTACATGGAGGTGCTGACGGATCAGCCCGCCATCCAGTTCTATACCGCCTGCACCACAAATCTCACCGGCGGCAAAGACGGCGCGTCCTATGGGAAGTATTCCGGATTCTGCCTGGAAACCCAGCACTGCCCGGATGATCCGAATCATCCCAATTTCCCCGGGACTACGATTCTCCGCCCCGGCGAAAAGTATGACACCACCACAATCTACGCGTTCCGCGCGGACGACTGATCCTCCGCTGAAAACGCGCCGCGGGCATCATGCCCGCGGCGCGTTCTTTTTCCTGCGGTTTACATCTTATGTTCGTCAACCAGTTTCTGAAGCTCCTGCATAAACGTCCCCAGGTCCGTGAACTTCCGGTATACCGCCGCGAACCGTACGTACGCGACGTCATTCAGCTCCTTCAGTTCCGCCATGACCAGATCCCCGATCTGTTCCGTAGCGATCTCTCCTTCCATGGACGCGTAGCATTTCTGCTCCACCCGGGCCACAATCTCGTCGATTTCCTGCATTCTGACGGGAAGCTTGTCGCAGGCATGCACAATTCCGGCCTTGATCTTCTGGCTGTCAAACAGCTCCCGGCGGCCGTCCTTCTTCACGACGAACAGCGGGTTCATCTCCACCTTCTCGTAGGTCGTAAAGCGGCGGCCGCAGTTGATGCATTCCCTTCTCCTGCGGATGCTGTTGCCGTCGTCCGTGGGGCGGGAATCGATTACCTTGCTGTCGGTGCAGCTGCAGTACTGGCATCTCATGCGTCCAGACCTCCGAGCTGCTTAAAGAGCTCCATGTTGGCCGTGTACAGCTTTTTATAGACGGCGTAGACTTTCGCGTACTTCGGAACGTTCTCCGGAATCGGATCCTGAGAGGGATTCACGCGGATCATCTGACGGCAGGCTTCCTGTACGGAGGGATACAGTCCCGCTCCGACGCTGGCGAGAATCGCCACGCCCAGCGCGGGCCCTTCCGTGTTGACAGTCGTTGCCACGGGGCAGTTCATCACGTCCGCCAGCATCTGCCTCCACAGCGGGCTCTTCCCGCCGCCGCCGCAGGCCAGCATCGTCTCAGGCGCGACGCCCATCTCAGCCAGAATGCCGAGACAGTCGTTCAGGCTGAAGCTGACGCCCTCCATAACCGCCCGGAGCAGATCCCGCCGCTGATGCATGGCGGAAAGTCCGAAGAAGATGCCCCGGCAGTCGCTGTCCAGGTGGGGCGTCCGTTCGCCCATCAGATAAGGCGCGTACAGAAGCTTGTTGGCGCCGATCGGGCTCATGGAGGCCTCCCGGTTTGTCAGTTCGTAAGGATCCACCCCCATCTGCGCCGCGACGTCCTTCTCAGCCGCGCAGAATGTATCCCGGAACCACTTCAGGCTCAGGCCGGCGGCCTGGGTCACGCCCATGACGTGCCACGCGCCGGGAACGGCGCAGCAGAACGTGTGTACGCGGCCCTTCGGATCAATGGCCAGCTTGTCCGTATGCGCGAAAACCACGCCGCTCGTGCCGATGGTGGTGAACGCTTTTCCGTCCTCCACCACGCCTGTGCCGACCGCCGCCGCCGCGTTGTCCCCGGCGCCTCCGACCACCAGCGTTTTTTCGCTCAGGCCGGTCTTCTTCGCCGCCTCCGCGGAAATATGTCCGGTCACCTCGCAGCTTTCATAAACCTTTGCCAGCAGGCTCTTGTCGATATCAAGAATCTTCAGCAGCTCGTCGCTCCAGCAGCGGTTCGGAACGTCCAGCATCTGCATGCCGCTGGCGTCGGAAACCTCCGTAGCGTAATCGCCAGTCAGAATAAAGCGGACGTAATCCTTGGGAAGCAGCACGTGCCGGCAGCGGGCATAGTTTTCCGGTTCATGGTTGCGGACCCAGATCAGCTTGCCGAGGGTGAATCCGGGCAGAGCGGGATTGGCCGTAATCCGGATCAGATTGTCGTAGCCGACCTTTTCCGTAATCTCCGCGCACTCCTTCGCGGTCCGCTGGTCGCACCAGATAATGGAGGGCCGGATCACCTGATTCTCCCCGTCGAGCATCACCAGGCCGTGCATCTGGCCGCTGATGCCCAGAGAAACGACATCCTCCGGATTGACTCCGCTTTTGTTCAGTACGGTCGAAATCGTGGAAAGCGCGGCGTTGGCCCAGTCGGCGGGATCCTGTTCCGCCCAGCCGTTCTGCGGCTGATACATGGGATACTCCACAGTCGCGGAGGCCATGGCTTTACCGGTCTGGTCGAACAGTACGGTCTTGGTTCCCGACGTACCCAGATCAATGCCCAGTACGTATTTCATTCCGTTTTCACACTCCCGAACACAAAATATAGTGGTATCCAGATAATTTGATTATAGCCTTGTGGTTTTCTCCTGTCAATAGCGCATGGCGAAAAGCAGGCTTCAGACGGAATCCGGATCCGCCACGGCCCAGAAGGCAGGCTTGGGATTCCCGCTTCCGTCGAAGAGCAGCGGATATTCCTTCGCCCGCCAGCTCATCCGGTCCGTCACGCCCCAGACCTGCACCGCCTCGATCTGTCCGCTTCGGCTCCGGAGCAGCTTCATCAGATTCGCGTAAAACAGCGCCTGCGTGCGGAAGGCGGTTTCCGTGTTTCCGGATGTACCGACGTCCAGCTCGCTCACACGCAGTTTCAGCCCGAGGCTCCCGATGTCGTCCAGCGCGTCGCGGATCATGATCAGGGACGGAAAGCCGGTGCTGTGATGCATCTGGAATCCGTATCCGTCGATATTCCCTTCGGCGGCGAGCCTGTCAAGCAGGCTCCGGATTCCTTTCCTTTTTCCCGCGGCCGCGGTGTTGTAGTCGTTGTAATAGAGCAGCGTACCTTCCGGCGCGTATTTTCTGGCCAGCTCAAACGCTCTCTCCGGATAGTCCTCCCCGATAATCTCCAGCCAGCGCGAATTCCGGAGCTTTCCGGTTCCGTCGTCGACCGCCTCGTTCAGAACGTCCCAGGAAACGACCACCCCCGGAAAATTCTCCTCCATGTACGTCATGACGCCGCGGATATAGTTTTCCAGCCGTCCCAGCATGACATCCCGGCTTACCGCCGGGGCGGACGCGTCGTATCCTTCATGGAAAAACGCCTCCGGCGTCTGGCTGTGCCAGACGAGCACGTGCCCGTGAACCTTCAGCCCGTTGCTCTGCGCGAACCGGAGCAGCGGCCCGGCCGCGTCAAACCGGACCGCCGCGGCCGTCTCGTCCTCCTCCGCGAGCTTTCTGCTCGCGGAAACGTCGAGTACCGCGTCCGGTTTCAGTTCGTTCTCCGGCGTCAGAATGCTGAACTGCGCTTTGATCAGGCGCATCATTCCGATGTCGCGGAACGCGGACTGCGGCGCCGCCGCGCCGAAATCGAAATGCTCCGCGTAAATCTCCTTCAGGGACGGCAGATCCTCCGCGCGGGCGGCCGGGCCGAAAACCGGCAGGCAGAAAACGCAGATCAGGCTCAGGATCCTTCGGATCATTTCCGATTTCCTCCTTTCTGAAGCCGCGGCGGCCGCGGCGATACAAAGAAGGACCGCTCGGAACGAGCGGTCCGGAATAATATGGAGCTTTTATTCGGCGGGAGCTTCTTCAGCGGCCGCAGCTTCTTCAGCGGCGGCAGCCTCTTCGGCAGCCTTCTTGGCCTCCAGCTCTTCCTTCGTCATGTCGCCGTTGAACACAGCAAGCATATCCTGCCAGACGGGGGTCGCGGACTCGACGGCCTCGGCGGGCGTCATGCTGCCGATCGGGCCCCACAGCAGGGCGCTGCCCAGCACGTCGTTGGTGGAGCCGAGCAGGTAGGTCTTGTTCGCGACGGTGTGCTCGTCCTCGCGCATCATGGCGTAGGTTTCGTCCACGGCGCGCTCGTCGGTGTAGTTGTACTTGTTTCCGATCCAGGCATCCTCGACGTCCACGCCGGGGGTGTCGTTGGTGTACAGGTCGTAGATCATCTGAATCTTCAGAGAGGTCTCTTCGTCGTACACGTTCGGAATACCGTAGATGTTGTCGCAGGCCATGGCGTAATAGTCGGTCGCGTTGGGTCCCTTGGGATACATCACGCAGCCCCACTCGTCAGCCATGTCGGCCATCTCGGAATTGTCGTTGAAGCCCTGCCAGGTCTGGCCGGCGTAGAAGGCGGTGGTTCCCTGCTTCCAGAAATCCTTGAACCAGTCCCAGTTGGAGCCTTCGGGCTGCGGAGCGCCGTAGGTTTCCCACATGGTCTTCCGCATCTGAAGCGCGTCCAGAGCTTCCTGGGAATTGCAGGCGATGGCCAGTTTGCCTTCGTCGTTGTAGTCGAAGAAGGAGGCGCCGTTGCTGAAGATCAGGCCGGTGGCCAGATCGTCGCCGGAACCGGTCATGCCCCAGATGTCGTTGATGCCGTCGTTGTCCAGATCACGCTGAACCTTTTCCATGATGCCCAGCATCATGTCCCAGGTCCAGGTGCCGTCGGCCTGCGCGTCGTAGATGGATTCGGGCTCGATGCCCGCTTCCTTCAGAACCCGCTTGTTGAAGAAGATGCAGCTGCGGGGCTCGGTCTTGCCCACATGCACGCCGTAGACCTTGCCGTCCTTGGTCATGACGTCCAGAGCGGCCTTGTTCCACTTTTCGCCGGACAGATCGATGGTCCAGGGCATATACAGATCGTTCGCCAGAGGCGTGCCTTCAAAGTCGGCGGCGACCGCCACGAGGCAGAGCTTGCTGTTGTCGCCGTTCATGACCATGTTCGCGAGCTCGGCGGGGTTTCCGGCCCAGTCGCTCAGCGCGGTCTCAACGATCTTGCAGTTGTAGGTGGCTTCCAGCCAGTCGCGGTATTCATACAGCTTCTGGGTTTCCTCATCCGGCTCCGCGGAGCGGGCGCTGTGATTCTCGTCGTCGCTGCTCCACCAGTCGTAGATGTAGATCGTCTGGCCGCCGAAGTCGAGCCCTTCGATCACTTCCGGATAGCCTTCCGGAACGTCCGCTTCGGCCAGCACGCCGCAGCATCCGAACAGCAGCATAGCCGCCAGCATCAGGGAAATGATTTTCTTCATACCGGGAAAACCTCCTTTTTTATATCCTTAAACGGACTCCGTTCCGGGCCCGTTCAGGTGCTTTTTGTGCGTTTTCCTTGTTCCGCATGGAAAATTATAGAACAGTTTTCTTCTTATTTCAAGTATCAGTCTTTGCATTTTTTGCTGTCGTCGCATTTTGTGCTGTTATTCCTTCGATCCGGTCATGGCCAGGCTCTCCACGAACGTTCGCTGCGTGAAGCAGTAAAGGATAATCAGCGGGATGCAGCAGATCAGCACGGCGATGGAAATCAGCTGAAGCTGGCGCCCGTTGGGTACGATGACGGACTGGGTCGCGTCTTTCGAAAAATAGCGTCCCATCCGGCTGGCCATGGTGCTCAGCCGCACGGAATACATGTTGTAGCCCGTCAGGAAGTTGCGGGTGTAGAACAGATCGGTCCACTGCCAGACGAAGCTGAACAGGAAGCAGCTGGCGATCGTCGGCAGGGCGTCGGGCAGCATGATTTTCACAAACGTATGCATGGTTCCGCAGCCGTCCACGTAAGCCGCCTCCTCCAGGCTTTCCGGAACGCTCCTGAAGTACTGGCGCAGCATGTAGATGAACAGGCCGTTCTTCAGACCCATGCAGGTCAGGCTCATCATGACGTAAGGAAGCAGCGAGGAGCGCAGGTTGACCGCGGACCCGGTCGTCGCCTTCAGGATGCCGAAAATATCGAAGTTCGCGAAGGTCACGTAGAGGGCCGTCTGGATTGTCTGCGGCGGAATGATGATCAGCAGAACGACGCACGCGAACCAGAATTTTTTCAGCGGAAACTCGAACCGGGCGAAGCCGTAGGCCACAAGCGTCGCCGCGACGACCTGGCAGACGGAAATGACGACGGCGATCCACAGGGTATTGATCATGGAAATCGGAAGATCAGTCAGGTCCGCCACAATCTTGTAGTTCTCCAGCGTAACGTGCCGGGGAAGCAGGATGATGGTGGAATCGTACAGATCCGGCTCGGTCATCAGGCTCATGGAAAAGCGGGTCAGCATCGGCTGGATGATCATGAAGCAGAGGCCGAACATCAGCAGCGCGCGCACCACCGAAACGGTAATCTGCTTGATTCTGCGTCTGAGCAGATACCCCTCGCTTCTTCTGTTGCGGGCCCAGAAATCTTTGCTTTTCCCGATATAGACCGTATTGTCCTTACTCATAGGACTTCACCGCCTTCGTGATAATGAGTGCGCTGACCGCGATAAACAGAAGCGCGACGGCGAAATAGATCCAGCTCATGGCCGAAGCGACGCCGAAGTTGAGCTGAACGCCGTACATGACCGTGTTGATCCGTTCCATGACGCGGTTGTCGTTCTTCATGAAGAAGTCGATGATCGTGTAGATGCAGTTCACCAGCAGCAGCGGGCTGACCATCGGGAA
>ONXY01000159.1 GCA_900321945.1 uncultured Eubacteriales bacterium
AGCCGGACCCGGCCGCGCACCGGAATCAGGCCGCGGGGTTTTACGGATCCGACGTCAGATAATCGATATACCGAAGAACCATGTCCGTACGGGCGCTGTTGCCGACGACGCCGAGGTATACTTCGCCTGAGAACCCGGCCTGCTCAAACAGGCTGAACGGGGAAATCAGGACGGCGTTGGCAACCGTTTCGGTGACGGCCTGATAGGGAACGTTTTCGTCCAGCTGATGCTCGACGTCGTTGTCCTCAAGAATCACGGCGTTTTTCACCAGCCGGCCGCCGATTCTCCGATACAGGCCGCCGTCCCGCTTCAGCAGATCCTCCAGCGGCAGGAGGTAGCCGCCGGCGGACATAATGTCATATGCCTCGCGGTTCATCAGCAGAACGTCCAGCTGTCCGCCGGTCATGGCCGCCATCAGTTTGAGACGGGAAGCATAGGCGTACTGGTGGTTCTGCGCGGAGGGGTCGCGGCTCAGATACAGGCCGCGGTACACCCTGACCTCGCTTCTGCCGGGATCCGCGCCGACGGAGCGGGTGAAGCCCTCGCCGAGCGCGCCGTCCAGCGCTTCGCCGACGGAGATGTTCGTATAGGCGAGGTACAGCAGCGCATCCCTGCGGGTGAGCCTGTGGTACAGCATGCTGCCCAGGGCCACGACGGCGATGAGAATCAGAACCAGCGGGAATTTGTAATATTCAAAAATGTAGTCGAGCCGCTGCGGCAGCGTCATTCCGGCAAAGGCTTTCCGGTTTTCCGCCCGCTCGGCATCCGTCAGTTTCACTGCTCGGTCTCCTTTTCAGGCTTATCGGACAGGCTTTCCTGTGTTCCTGTTTCCTGTGTTCCTTTTTCCGCCGCCCCGTTTTCCGGCTCCCGGTTCGGATCCTGAAGCAGGGGACGCAGGATTTTCAGCAGAAAATGGGCGCAGATCACCGCGCACAGACCCTCCCCGAAGATGATGAGCGGCGTGAACACATTGACCACCAGGAAGAACATGGCATAGTGGACAAAGAATACCAGAATGGTCACGAACAGATAGCGGGTGCCGATCAGGAGGGCGTTTTTGAACATGTTGCGCGTGGTATTGCTGGCAATGGAAAGCAGGGGGAAGATATGAACCAGCACGATGGCATAGAGAACCATGCACGCGAAAACAACCGCCAGAAGCAGCGTCCAGACGACGGCGGCCGCGCCGGTCGTGGTGCTGTGCAGCTGATAAAGCAGCCTGGCGTCCAGCACGATGGCCAGGCCGGCGGCCAGCATGATCAGCCAGATAACGGTCGCCTGTTTGAAGTTCTGCCTGAACGAGCGGAAGAACATGGTCGTGATGAAGCTTCCCTCATCCTTCGCGATCTTGAAGGATGTGTAGTAGAGCGCCGTCGTGGACGCGCCGATGGTGAAAACGGGCAGGCAGCAGACGAGCCACATGAAGTTGAGGCAGCACGCGTAGCTCAGTTTCAGGAAAATCCGCCCGAACTTACTGTCGTAGGATAAGAATCTCATAATGCCTCCTGAACGGAAACCGCTGCCGGCTGTTTATTTCACGGCGGAATCGCGGTAAACCAGCCCTGTTTCCGTGTGTACGATACGATAATCCATGCCGGGCTCCTCAATGCGGGAAAGCAGCATCTGAACCGCGGCGTGGGCCATGACGCCGGTATGGATATGCACGGTCGTGAGAGCGGGCGCCATGACGCGGGAATCGGGCGAGTCGCCGAAGCCGCATACGGCCACGTCTCCGGGAACCGACCTGCCCAGCCTTCCCAGAACGCCGACCGCTTCGGCGGCGGCCCGGTCGCCTGAACAGATGAACACGTCCGGGAAATCCGAAAGGGAAGCCAGAGCGCTCCCGATCTCTTCGGGAACCTCGGTCCTGATGCAGAACCGCTTCTCAACGGGAGCGCTTTCCATGAGCATGGCGCAGCGGAAGGCCGCGTATCTCTCGTAAAGAGACTGGCAGCGGTCCCAATCCCCGATAAACCCGATCCTGCGCCTGCCCCGCGCCAGCATATCGCTGACGAAACGGGCGACAGGTGTCGTACTGTCCATATAAAGCTGGTCGGCGGGCAGGTCCGCGCCGCCGCGCTTGCTCGGCCCGTCCACGAACAGCACCGGCAGGCCGAGGGAGCAGATCATTTCGTCATATGCCCGGTCAAACATTCCGACACAGAGGAAGGCGGAGGTCCGGCCGGGACCGGCCGCGGAAGGCAGGGCCCCGGACTCCGCCTGACGGGCGGTCAGACGGTATCCGTACCGGGGGAGCTCTTTCTTTATTCTGTCAAGCATCGGCCGGATATAGCCGGCGGAAGCGGCCGCGTCTCCGCGGAGCAGGGATATTTCGCCTTTTTCAGGATTTCCGTATCCGGCGGCGCCGCCGTTATGAGTCTTTATATAGGAAAAGTGCTTATAGCCCATCTCGACAGCCTTCCGCAGAACCCTTTCACGGGTTGCTTCGGCAAGGCTTCCGCCATTGTTGATGGCTTTGGATACTGTATTGCGGGAAACGCCCAGTTCATTCGCGATATCCTGTATGGTGACTCTCTTCATGGACGGATCCTCCTTGCAGACTCAACTGCAGTGTAGCACGCGATGGTGCAAATGTCAAACAGAATATGCGGACATCAGGCGAATGCATCATTCTCCGTATCGGATTTGTTACAAATGGCTTTATAAATCCCAGAAAATTGTTAAAAAATAAAATAATAGTGCAAATGCATCATTTGCATATTGACATGGGCCTGCTAATCGGGTATCATAAGCACAAACCCCCGCTTGAAATGTGCAAATGCTGCCTGCCAGTGCAAATGCACATTTGGG
>ONXY01000291.1 GCA_900321945.1 uncultured Eubacteriales bacterium
ACGAAGGCCAGGCCATCTACAACGAGTGCGGCGCCCGTCAGGCCAACGCCAACCTGGAGCTGGAGAACCCCAACAAGCTGATGGTCAGCCTGACCGATATCAACTACCTGGTGGCCGATATCGAAGCGCTGTCTGTGAACCAGCCCGCCATCCACGATCATTGGCGCGAGATCTTTAAGTGATGATCTGAAAACCGGAATTTGCTTTAAGCGGTAACACTTTCCGGGCACAGCCTGTACCGTGCCCGGATTTTCTTTGCCGCAACGTTTCCCCCAATAACCTGCGGAGCGAGGATGAGCGTCATGAGTGTTGAAATCAAAATCAGTCACGCGATGAAAAAATACGGGGAAAATGTCATCATCCCCGATCTGAGTGTGGAAATGAAGCCCGGTGAGTTTTTCACGCTCCTTGGCCCCTCCGGCTGCGGCAAGACCACTCTTCTGCGTATGATCGCCGGCTTCAACACCATCGAGGGCGGCACCATCGCTTTTAACGACAAGGTAATCAACAGCCTGGATCCGGCCAAGCGCAACATCGGAATGGTGTTCCAGAACTACGCTATCTTCCCCCATCTGTCAGTGCGCAACAACGTGGCCTTCGGCCTTAAGGAGCGCCGGATGCCCAAGGACAAGGTGGCGGCCCAGACCGATAAATTCATGAAGCTGATGCACATTGAGGAGTACGCCGACCGCATGCCCGACCGCCTGTCCGGCGGCCAGCAGCAGCGCGTGGCCCTGGCCCGCGCCCTGTGCATCGAGCCGGATGTGCTGCTGATGGACGAACCGCTGTCGAACCTGGACGCCAAGCTGCGGGTAGAGATGCGTACCGTCATCAAGGAGATCCAGAACAGCGTGGGCATCACCACGGTGTACGTGACTCACGATCAGGAGGAGGCCATGGCGATCTCCGACCGCATCGCCGTCATGAACGCCGGCGTCATCCAGCAGATCGGTACCCCCAAGGCGCTGTACCAGCGGCCCGCCAACCTGTTCGTCGCCTCCTTTATCGGCCGCACCAACGTGCTGGAGAAGAAGCTGGCGGCCTGCCCCGGCGGCCTGGCGGTGGATTTTGAGGGTTACCTGGTGCCCATGGGCAACCTGACTGCCGACGCCGGACCCGGCCCCGTCCAGGTCTCCGTGCGCCCCGAGGAGTTCGTCATCAGCGAAACGGGGGACGAGGGTATCGAAGGCACGGTGGAATACAGCACCTTCCTGGGTCTCAACACCCACTACCTGGTGCGCCTCAGGACCGGCGAGCGGGTGGAGATCATCCAGGAATCCAGGATCGACGATATCCTGGATAAGGGCAGCAGGGTGCGTCTGGTGGTCAAGGGAGAAAAGATCAACCTCTTCACCCGGGACGGCGCCAGGTCCCTGATCGCCTGAGATCGGAGGTCACACCATGAGCAAAGCAAAGAAATGGGATATGTGGGCGATCATCAGTATCAGCCTGCTGGGTATCTATATCCTGTTCATGTTATATCCCATGATCAAGCTGCTGGTCAACTCGGTGCGCGATGAGAATACCGGCGCCCTGACGCTCCGGTATTTTGAGCACTTCTTCGATAAGGACCACGGCTACGCATATACGCTGATCAACAGCTTCAAGGTATCCATCGCCGCCACCGCTGTCACGCTGATCATCGGCGTGCCCATGGCCTACCTGTACTCGATGTATGAGGTGAAGGGCCGCAACTTCCTGATGGTCATGGTGGTGCTGTGCTCCATGTCCGCCCCTTTCCTGGGCGCCTATTCCTGGGTGCTGCTGCTGGGCCGCGGCGGCGCGATCACAAAGCTGATCAAGGCCTGGTTCGGCATCAGGCTGCCCAGCATCTACGGATTCGGCGGCATCCTGCTGGCCCTGAGCACCAAGCTGTTCCCGCTGGTGTTCATGTACGTCAACGGCGCGCTGAAGAACGTGGACAACTCCCTGCTGGAGGCCTCCTCCAACATGGGCTGCAAGGGCGTGCGGCGTTTCTTCAAGGTGGTCATTCCCCTGTGCATGCCCTCCATTCTGGCCGCGGGCCTGATGGTGTTCATGCGCTCCCTGGCGGATTTCGGCACGCCCCGCATGATCGGCGAGGGCTATATGACCTTCCCGGTGGTCATATATCAGCAGTATGTGGGTGAAGTGGGCACCAACTACAACTTCGCCGCGGCTATCGCCGTGATCGCCGTCATCATTACCGCCGTCATCTTTCTGATCCAGAAGTGGAGCAGCAACCGCTTCGCCTTTACCATGAATGCCCTGCACCCCATTGAGCGGCGCAAGGCAGGCAGAGTGGGCGGTTTCTTCATCCATCTGTTCCTGTATGGCATGGTGGTGATTTCCTACGCGCCTCAGCTGTTCCTGGTGTACTACTCCTTCCACAACGTCAGCCGCACGGGCAACATCATCAAGCCCGGCTACTCCTTCATGAACTATAAGACCGTGTGGCCGGATTTGGGCCCGGCAGTGTGGAACACCTTCCGCATCTGCGGCGGCGCCCTGGTGATCATCATCATCATGGCCATGCTGATCTCCTATCTGGTGGTGCGCCGCAGGAATCTGGTCAACAATGTGATAGACACGATGTCCATGATCCCGTATATTATTCCCGGCGCTGTTATCGGCATCGCCATGATCATGGGCTTCAACAGCGGCAGCCTGGTGCTCACCGGCACCGCCTGGATCATGGTGGTGGCCATGTGCATCCGCCGCATGCCCTACACCGTGCGTTCGAGCGTGGCCGTGCTGCAGCAGATCCCCATCACCGTGGAGGAAGCATCCGCCAGCCTGGGTGCTTCCAGGTTCAAGACCTTCTGGAAGATTACCATCCCCATGATGATCAACGGCGTGGCTGCCGGCGCCATCATGACCTGGGTCACCCTGATTACGGAGCTGTCCAGCTCGGTCATGCTGTACAGCTATAAGACCATCACCCTGAACCTGCTTGTGTACGTGCTGGTGGTGGGCGGCACCGACGCCCGTGCCTGCGCGGCCTCCACCATCCTTACGCTGTTCACCGTCATTACGCTGATCATTTACATGAAGGTGGCCAAGAACAAGGAAATCTCCATGTAAATCTCAATAGTCCAAATGAAAGAAGGAAGAAATGCCATGCCAGTCGTAAACGCGAAAGAAATGCTGACCTCCGCCAGAAAGGGACACTATGCCGTCGGGCACTTTAACCTGAACAATATGGAATCGGTGCGCGCCTTCCTGCTGGCCGCCGAGGAAGTCAGGAGCCCCATCATCCTGGGCGTTTCCGGCGGTACCGCCAAGTACATGGGCGGCTACAAAACCATCGCCGATATGGTACGGGACTTCATGGATTTCCTGAAGATCACCGTGCCGGTGTGCACCCATGTGGACCATGGCACCTATGAGGAAGCCCTGGCCGCCATCGAGGGCGGGTTCAGCTCCGTCATGTTTGACGGCAGCAAGTGCACCTTTGAGGAAAATATCGAGAAGACCCGCCATGTGGTGGAGCTGGCCCATGCCAGGGGCATCACTGTGGAGGCCGAGGTAGGGGCTATCGGCGGCGAGGAAGACGGCCGCATCGCCATGGGCGAGTGCGCCGATCCCGAGCAGTGCCGGCGCATCGCCGACCTGGGGGTGGATTTCCTGGCTGCCGGCATCGGCAACATCCACGGCAAATACCCGGAAAACTGGCCGGGCCTGCGCTTTGACGTGCTGGCCGCCATCCAGAAAAAGACCGGCGATCTGCCCCTGGTGCTCCACGGCGGCAGCGGTATTCCGGACGAGATGGTGCGCAAGGCCATCACTCTGGGCGTCTCCAAGGTGAACGTGAACACCGAGTGCCAGGTGGCCTTCACCGAGGCAACCCGCAAGTTCATCGAAGAGGGCAGGGACCGCATCGGCCGCGGCTTCACCCCCCGCGCCCTGCTGGCCCCCGGGCTGGAGGCCACCAAAGCGAAGTGCATCGAAAAAATGCAGCTCTTCGGCAGCGTCGGCAAAGCCTGAGCCTCAGCATAAGAACACAGAGGGGGCTGCCTCACAAAGAGGCAGCCCTTTTTATGTGCAAAATACGCCGGGCTCTGTGAAGAGACCGGCAAATGCGTGTATTCACATATTCAGCAGATCTCTCCTGACGGATCAGAACTTGTGGCTTCCGACGCTGCCGGAGAATCCTCCGCCGCTGTGTCCGCCGGAGAATCCTCCGCCGTGTCCGCTGCTCCCGGAATCTGAGCGGATATTGGTCTTTTTCTGTTTCGTCATGCGCTTCTGGGAGTTTGTCATTTTCGCGGTGAACGCCGCCGCGGCCACGGCCGTCACGGGCAGCGCGGCCTTGGCCGCGCCGGTTTTCGGCCGGTTTTCATACCGGAAACTGAGATACAGGTAAACAGCCAGCAGCGCGAGGGCGAGCCCGAGCAGCGCGCTGCTGACCATCTTCATGGGCCGCGCGATCGCTTCCCCCCGCAGCAGGCGCAGGACCTGGGAAAACGCGTCGGAAGCGCAGGCGTAATAATCGCCCGCTGACGCTTTGCGGAACACGTTGTCCGTAATGGTGTCCGCCTCGCCCCCGGTGACGGTTCTGCGGACCGCGCCGTCGGCGACAAGAACCAGTTCGCGGACGTTCATGTCGATCACAAACAGAACGCCGTCCCTCCCGTTTCCCAGCGTACGCTGATAATACCGCACGGCCAGGCTGCGGCAGTCTCCGGGCTCCGTGGTCGTCCAGAACATGGGCGTTCCGTATTCGCATAAGGAGAGCATATCCTCGTACAGCGCCTTCTCCTGCTGCTCCGTCAGCAGATCCGCGTCGTCCTGAATCAGGGGCCGCGTCCCCTCCTCCGCGCAGGCTGAGGAAAGAAACACAATTCCGAGAATCATGATCAGGATCATCGTCCCGGTCCGAAACATTTTCATGCCGCATCCTCCTTCCCGTCAAAGAAGGGCACCGGTCTGGAGGCGTACTCGTTGTGCGCGCGGTTCATCATGACCAGTTCCGCGATGGAGGCGGTCAGCATGGCCGCCGCGCAGGCGTAGAAGATCAGATCCTCCGCCTGACCGGACAGCAGGCTCACCAGGCCCGCCGCGCAGGCCGCGCAGGAAATGATCCTGGGCCAGCGCGGGCCGTATTTGTCCTTCTGTGTTCTGCGTGCCGTGTGGATTCCCATCACGGCCAGCGCGGCCAGAGTCAGAAGCATCGCGGCGGTGTGAGGGTTTATCATGCCGCCCAGCGCGCTTTCGACCCGGCTGATAAAGCTGACGCCCCCCCAGACCAGCACGCACAGAGCGAAACCCAGCACGCTGAACGCGGTGCTCGCTCCGCTCCTGACTTTCTTCAGCGTCATTCCTTTCCGCACGGCGATTCCGTTTTTCTTCACATCCAGCAGGGCCTGGGCCGGGCCGGTAAACGTCTTTCCCTTTTCCGCGAAGTCCGGCTCGAAAGCCCGGGTGCGCCGGTTGAACAGCCGCTTCCGGGATCCGCTGTACTGGTACTGCGTAATCAGGGCAAGCAGCGCGCACAGCGCCATCAGCAGTTCCGGTTTCAGCGTCAGGAAGGTGTTCAGCAGGAAGAAAAGCACGGCCGCGAGCGCCAGCGTGATCCCCGCCGCTTTTCCGTTGCTGACCGGCACGTCGCAGACCACCCGGCCGGTACTCCCGTTGACGGCCGTATAGACGACCCGGTCCCCCTGCCGGTGCGCCAGGAGCCATACGGGCATCATTACCAGCACGTCCCGGTACCGGGCGTTCGGAAGCCCGAAGTTTTCCGCGATGTCCCCTTTCATTTCCACCGAGTCCATTTCGTTTTCCTCCCGGACCCGGTCCATGAATATCCGTACCGCGGCCGCGGCCGCCTCCCTGTGGTAGGTCTCCGCCGGCACGTCCGCGCCCTGCGCGTAGAAACCGCTCAGATAGGCCGGATGAAAAGGCTTTGCCTGCTCCATGGTATGCTTCAGCATGGCGGCCGTCTCGTCCTCGAAAACCGTGGACGCGTCGTACAGAATCCCCTTCTGCCGGATCACCGCGTCCATGGTCAGGTCGTAGGTCTCATCGTACCGGTAGTCTCCCTGCGTATAGCTCTTTTTTCCCTCCAGCCGGGCAGGACCCTCCGAATCCACCTCATAGGACCAGAACGGAACGTAGACCGGACGGAAATGCGATACGGTTTCCGCGGTCTTCAGGTCCGGAGGCGTCAGCAGATAGGTCTTCAGATGATCCCGGTAGGCCTTCTCGCACGCCTCCCGGGTCACCGTAAAGGGGACGATGGACGCCGGGCGCCGGGTCCGCGTCAGTTTTCCCGTCAGCACCACGTCGCTGCCGCAGAAGCTGCAGAAGCCGGTCACCTCCGTGTCCGTGGAGTATACGGCCGCGCCGCACTGGGGACAGTGGAATTCCGTCACCTCCAGCGTGTCCTCCGCCTCCTCCGGCGGAAGGGATTCCAGCGCGGTCAGTCCGCCGCACCGGTCGCATATCATTTTACCGGACGCGATATCATACTGCAGTCCTCCCCCGCAGGAAGGACATCCGAACCGCCGTACGGCGGTTCCCGGTTCAGCCATCCGCTTTCTCTCCTTTCCAGTTCATCCCGGACCGCGTCCGGGCCGGCAAAAGCCCCGCGCCATCCGCGCGGGGCAGCTGTGATCTTTCCGCACGGCGGGAGGGACGGTTTAATAGCTTCCGTAAATCGCCCGGTACTGGGTGGGCGTGCAGCTCTTATACTCCCTGAATGTCCGGTTGAAGGTCGCCACGCTTCCGAAGCCGCTCTCCTGCGCCACCTGGCTCATCGGCTTTCCGGTCTGAATCAGCAGCTCCATCGCGACCTGGATCCTTCGCTGGCTCAGATAATCCCGGAAAGAAAAGCCGGTCTGCTGCTTGAAAGACCGGGAAAAGTAGAAACGGCTGAACCCGGTGAAGGCGGCCACATCCTCCAGCGTCACGTTCTCCTGATAATGCGTGTCGATATAGTTCATCGCGGAGCTGATGACTTCCCGGTCCATGGCGGAGTTTTCCCGCTGTTTCTGCTGATAGACGCCGCCGAAATAGCGCTGAGCCAGGATCGAATAGATCCGGAGCAGATCGCTGAAGCACAGGGCGTTCCACAGAATCTCCTGCTGCCTGTAGCATTCCGAGATTTTCGTCAGCAGCTCCCGGATCCGGATGTGAGCGTCCGATTCGTCGTGCAGATAGAAGATCTTCTCAAAATGCTCCTTCATCCGCTTGATGTCCCGCATTTCCAGCAGGGGCTCCGGCTCAAACAGAAACAGCAGGCGGGCGCTGTTTTCCCCCATGCTCAGGGAATGCAGCAGGTTCGGGGGAACGATCAGGATCTCGCCCTTGCCCACATGATAGATCTGTTCCCCGGCCTGATAATCCACGCAGCCCTCCAGCGTCAGAACCACTTCGACCGCCGAATGCTGGTGCATGTCGTACCTCCAGGGCACGTCCGAAAACCACATCCGGAGGGAGGCGTCCTCCGGGTAGGTCACAAATTCCCGTTTGCCCCGCAGTACCCGGAACCCGTCCTCGTACTGGGACCGCCGTTCCCTGCGACGCGCGCTCGTCTCCGCCATGGCGATTCTCCTTCCGTATCCTGATTATGCCCCGTTCCTGCGGTCTTTCTTCCGGAAAGGTTTCCGCCGCGTGGGACGGAAACGGATCCGCCTGTCCCGGATTACGGGCATATGTATGCCGTCTTTTCTCATATTATGCGGGAAAAAGCAGGTTTTCGCAATGTGTGATCGGGGATCGGCCGGTCATTTTTTGCGTTGTTTTTCTTATTTCTTGCTGATGTGGGCTGTAAGTATTTACAGTATTTGCTTTCATATTCCGGGCCAAATCTGTCTTTTCCCCGGGTTTTCGCGGTTTTTTCCCCGATATTTGCGGTCGGCGCGATGATTCCGTATAAAAAGAAAATGAAGACCCCGCTCGTTTTTTGCTTAAGCAAAAAACGAGCAGGATTGGCAAGGAAGCATTCCGCCCGGTTCCGGCCGCTTTTTATTCTCCCGCGTTCCCCGGAAGCGCTTCTGCGCCGCGCTCCGGACGATATACATAATAGTCCCGCACGTTCCCGAAATTCATGATGGTGACGCAGGCGCCTTCCACGTCGAAACAGTAATAGGTCCTTCCGTGGCAGACCGTCACCGTCTCGGCCGCTTCCCGGGGAACCCCCAGGATGCACAGGGATACCCCGCCGTCCGATCCGAGCGCTTTGGAAACCCGGGAATCCTCCGTCCGGGCCGTCAGGCAGTCGAAGCGCTGATAGGCCAGGGGGTTTTCCCCGCTGTGGATCATCAGAGGATAATCCAGGTATTCCGCCAGCAGCGGCAGCTGCTCCTCCGTATATCCGTAATCCCGAAGGGTTCCGATAAAAATCATGGCGTGGCGGCCGGGATGATGCAGCGCCAGCAGATCGCCCGGCCGCATGCGCGCCGCCGCTTCCCGCCAGTCCTCCGGAAAGGGATCCGCCGCGCTGCAGAAAACGTGGTCTCCGGCTTTGCAGCGGGCTCTGCTTCCCAGCTCGTTCAGGGAATCCGGAAGCGGAATGCCCGCCCTGCCGTATACGGTCGTCACATAGCCCACGCAGTCCAGCCCGTACACATACAGGCTGTCCTTCTGATAGAAGTCGTGAGTCCCCTGCCACTGCTTCCGGGTGGTATAGGCCGGCCAGCGCTCCAGGAGGATTTTTTCCTCCTTTCCTCCCCAGAAGTAGGGTACGCCGGCTGAAAACAGAGGCTCCGCCTTTTCCCCGGTCAGCTTCTCATACCGCAGGGAAACTGGGTTTCCCTCCTCCAGCATGGAAAAGGCCTGTGTCAGCGCCGGATCGGGCCGGATGGATCCGGCTCCCGTCTCCAGATTCTCCCGGTATTCCTCCGCGGCTTCATCCCGGAGCGGCACGGCGTCCCGCCGCGGAACGTATCCCAGACGGCCTTTCGCCCAGACGGCCGCAAACCCGCCGTAGGCGGTGAAGATATACGCCCGCGTCCCCGCGGGCAGGGTTTCCTCCCGTTCCTCCTCCGGCAGGAAAAAAACCGTCTCCCGCGGAATCAGCGCCGGAGCCATCACGTACTCAACCGGCAGCCGTCTCCTGTTTTTCGCCACGTGCGGCAGCTTAAACATGGTGCCGGCGGTCATATCCGCGGCGTTGAGGATCCGCACGGATCCCTTGTCCACGTATCCCGTCCGTCCGTCGGAGGAGGTCACCAGATAATACTGATCCGCATGCCGGTCCGTCCGGTATATCCGGTCCGTCTCCAGCGTCCAGACCGCCGCCGCGTCCTGTTCCGGGCTTTCCCGGGCAGGCGTCTCCTCTCCGGCGCAGAGCCACGTCGGCAGAATTTCTTTGATCCGGACGGCCGTCTTCTTCGCGCGGGCCCCGGACCAGGGGATCAGCGTCAGCAGCGCGAGCGCCGCCAGCGCGCGGATCCATGCTTTTCCTTCCATGATTTCCTTTCTCCGTCGGTCCCTTTTCCGGACTTCCTTCCCGGTTCCGTCCTACACTCCGTATTTCAGCTTTACCCTCGCCAGTTTCTCCCCGAGGGGCCGGCCCAGCAGAAGCAGAAAAACCACGTTGCTGACCGCGTAGCTCGCCGTATAGGGCAGCGCCGTCGCCAGCGCGGCGCTGTAAAGGGCCCAGTTCACGCCCCCGTTATACCACAGCACCGTCCAGACGTCCATAAAAAGGCTGTAGGCCAGACCGGCGAAAACGCCGTACAGCGCCAGCAGGACCCGGCTCTTCCGCAGCGGCCCGCCGATAAATCCCGCCAGCAGCCCCACCATGCCCCAGGCAAACATCTGGAAAGGCGTCCAGGGTCCCTGGCCCGAGAAGAAATTGGAGATCAGCGCGGAAAGCGCTCCGACCAGGAATCCGGTCTCCCCGCCGATCCAGACCGCGGTGATCACCAC
>ONXY01000055.1 GCA_900321945.1 uncultured Eubacteriales bacterium
CCGGCGAAGGCGGAGACCAGCATGATCAGAGTGCTTTCGGGAAGATGAAAATTTGTGATCAGCCCATCGATGCAGCGAAACGTATAGCCGGGATAGATGAAAATATTCGTCCATCCGCTGTGGGGCAAAAGCGTGCCGTCCGCTTCCGCAAAGCTTTCCAGCGTGCGGCAGGAGGTCGTTCCGACAGCAATGACCCGGCCTCCGGCGCGTTTCGTCTCGCTGACGATTCTTGCCGTCTCCTCCGGAATGATACAGAATTCCGAGTGCATCTCATGATCGAGAATGTCCTCTTCCTTCACGGGGCGGAACGTGCCGAGGCCGACGTGAAGAGTGACAAAACAGGTCTTGACGCCTTTATCCCTGATCTGTGACAGCAGTTCTTCCGTGAAGTGAAGTCCGGCGGTCGGCGCGGCGGCCGAACCGGGTTCATGGGAATAGACTGTCTGATAGCGTTCCCGATCGGTGAGCTTTTCCTTGATGTAAGGCGGAAGCGGCATTTCTCCGAGCCGTTCCAGGACCTCCATGAAGATCCCCTCATAGGAAAAGCGCACCAGCCGGTTTCCGTCCTCCACTTCTTTCTCTATCACAGCGGTAAGTTCGCCGTCGCCAAAGCTGACGCGGGCGCCAGGGCGGAGTTTCTTCCCCGGGCGAACAAGGCACTCCCACAGGTCGTCTTCCTTTTGCGTCAGGAGGAGGATCTCACAGACGCCGCCACCGGGGATCCGGTGTCCGATGAGCCGCGCAGGCAGCACGCGGGAATCGTTGAGCACAAGGCAGTCCCCCGGACGAAGCATCTCCGGAAGATCGTGAAACACCCGGTGTTCCCTGTTGCCACTCACCCTGTCAAGGCAGAGCAGACGGGAACTGTCACGGTGTTCCAGCGGTGTCTGAGCGATCAGCTCCTGCGGAAGTTCGTAATAAAAATCATGAGTCTTCATTCTGATTCTCTGCCGTACCGGGATCTTCATTCGTGTCCTGTTCCGGATCGGGCAGCGTCTCCTTCGTACTGTTGTCCTCCGCATCGTCCTCCGGCGGTTGACTCGGCAGATCTGCTTCCGTATCGGTTTTTTCCGCATCCCCGTCCGCGTCCGGATTCTCCGGTTCTTCATTCAGCTGCGGCTCAGGCGGCGGCGGCAGCACGCCGATGCTCAGACCTGTATTCGTGTAGTAGAAACCGAGGATCGATTGATAATCTTTGTTATAGTATTTTGCCATGGCGTAAGCGCCCCATTGGCTCATACCGAGATTATGTCCGTATCCGCCGCCTTTGAAAACATAAGCTCCGCTCATGTCACGGCTGATCTCATAGCGAATGCTGTATAGCCCCAGTCCGGTACGGCAGTTGTCCCGGATCAGTGTCGCGCGCTCGCCATAGATCGAAACGAATTCCAGCTTGATGACATTCCCTGTTTCAGAGGTGGTCGCCATAACGCTCTGGATCGGCCCGATGCCGACCCTGGCGCCAAGCTCCGTCGGCGTCATGGTCACTGTCCACGAAGAATAGGGGTTTTCGGAAGCGGCTGCGGCCTCGTAGGGATCCTGTACGCCGACAAGGCAGGGGTTCGGAAAACCAAATACGTTGATACTGTCCTCGGTCGCGCCGCCGTCCGACGATGAATAGACAGCGTCGATCAGCCTTCCGTCGCTCGTCAGATAGATGTTCTCCGTTTCTCTCACGGCATTCCGGATGTTCTCGCCGACGCCCTTCACGCCCCGGTAAGCCTGCGAATAAGTATCTGCCGTAACGTCAAAGCCGCAGGTATAATAGTACACGCTGGAACCGATCAGGCTCTGCGCATAGGTCCTTGCGACAACAGCCTGCGCCTTCAGCGCCTCGATAGGCCAGCCCTCCGTCATTTCAATGGCGCAGACGCCCATGACATACAGCTCCAGATCCACCTGATTGACGATGGTCAGCCGGTCGTTTGCGAGAACGGCAAAACCAAATTCTCCGTAATAGCTGATGTCGCCGTATTGAGTCAACGGCTGCTGCTCAAAAGGCTCCGCTCGGACGATCAGATAACGGTTTTTATTCGTCCCTTCCAGGTTAAACAGCGGCGCATCCTCTCCAGGAATATAAACGGAGACGTCGTTGTTTTCGCCGGGGAGGACAGTCACCACCTGCGCGTCCGTTTCCGCCAGCTTATGGAACACACAGTCTTCCG
>ONXY01000279.1 GCA_900321945.1 uncultured Eubacteriales bacterium
CCCGGCACCGTCTACAAGTATTCCAATTACGGCGCCGGAATCATGGGCTGCGTGCTCGAAGCCGTGACCGGCCTGAGGCTGACGGACGCCGTGAAGGAGCTCCTGTTCGGTCCCCTGGAAATCGACGCGGCTTATGATCCGTCCCTGCTGCGGGTTCCGGAGCGGATCGTCACCACCTACAAGGCGAACGGAAGCGCCGGCGTCACCCGGTCCTACCGGCTGAAGCAGCATTACAATGAAAAGATCAGCCTCGAGAAGGATTTTAAGGAATCCTACGGCGGGCTGTGGATCCGGGGAGAGGATCTCTGCCGGATCGGCATCCTGCTGTGCGACGGGGGGATCCTCGGCGGGCAGCGGATTCTGTCCGAGGAAGCCGTGGCTGAAATGCTTTCCTCCCAGAAGGGGAAGGGGGGCGTCCTCATTGACTCCCCCTACGGCCTGAACGTGGAGCGGGTGACCAACCTGCTGCCCGGCCGTATGATCTACGGCCATCAGGGACTCGCCAACGGCGTGCTGTGCAGCCTGTATTTCGACCCGGAGACGCGGTTCGTCTTCGCGCTGCTGACCAACGGCTGCAACGTCAACGCGAAGCGGGATCATATCTGCATGCTCGCGAGGGATCTGTTCGCCCTGATGTGGTCGTCCTACGCGCAGGATTAGGCCCGGTCCGCCGGCCGGGTTTTTCCGCCGCCGCGGCTCCCCCGCGGCAGAGGTTTCCGAACAAAGCTGAACAACGGGAAACGGAGAGAGAGAAATATGCCGGATTCTGAGAAAAAGACAGGCGCCGCCGCGGGTTTTGAAGAGCGGCTGAACGAGGACGGACTGGTGAAAAGCGAAGGCTACGCCGAAACCATGAACGGTTTCGTGCTGCCCCGTCTCGCGGAGATGCGGACAACCGTCGAAGTGGCGGGAGCCGGAGGAAAAAAGATCGTCTGCGACCGGTATGACGCGGAAAACCCGAAGGGGACCGTTTTCGTGCTGCACGGATTTACCGAGTGCGCCGAAAAATTCAGCGAGCTCATTTTCAGCCTGATCCGGAACGGCTGGAGCGTCGCCGCCTGCGACCAGCGGGGGCACGGCCGGTCCTGGCGGGACGAACGGATCCGCGACGTTTCCCTGACCCACGTGTCCCGTTTCGACGAGTACACGGAAGATCTGAAGGCCGTCTGGGACCGGGTGCTGGCGGAGATGCCGAAGCCCCGGTATCTGTTCGCCCATTCCATGGGCGGAGCCGTCGCGCTCCGTTTCCTGGAGGAATATCCCGGGCTTTTTGAGAAAGCGGCGCTCTGCGCGCCGATGGTCGCCCCTCACCGGGCCGGTCTGCCCCTGTTTGTGGGAAAAGCCATGTGTATCGGCGCGAAATGCGTCGGCCGCGGAACGGACCGGACTCCCATGAGCCGGCCCTGGGACGGGCCTGAGGACTTCGAAACCTCCTGCGCGGCGGGGAAAGAGCGTTTCGACTGGTACGACGGCGTCCGGATCCGCACGGAAATCTACCGGAACAACGGCCCCACGTTCAGCTGGGCGCTGGAAGCCTTCAACGTCACGGATAAGATCCTCGCTCCGGGAAAGCCGGAAAGCATATCCGTCCCGGTCCGGATCTATACCGCGGAAAACGACAGCCAGGTTCTGCCGGAATACCAGGAGCAGCTCGTCCGCAGGCTGCCCCGGGGGAAACGGAAGGTGGTTCCCGGCTCAAAGCATGAGATCTACCGCTCCGCGGACGCGGTTCTGTTCCCCTGGTGGAAGGAGATTCTGGCGTTTTTTGAAAGCGGGGAGGACGCATAAACGCCCGCTCCCCCGATCCGCTTTTCCGCGTAAACCCATGAAAAAGGCGCGGGTTCCCGGTCCTGCACGGCCGGAAGCCCGCGCCTTTCTGCGCTTATTCCGCGTCTTCTTCCATCAGGGCGCCGAACACCTCCGAAACGTCTCCCCGGATCACCATGGACGCGTTCCCGTCCGCCGGCGTCGGCTCCCGGTTGATCACAACCAGGTTCCTGCCCCTGAAGTCGTTCAGGAAGGAAGCCGCCGGCTCCACCGCGAGGGAGGTGCCGGCCACGATCAGCGTATCCGCGTTGGTGATCTCCCTCCGCGCGCCGATACAGACGTATTTTTCCAGCGGCTCGCCGTACAGCACCACGTCCGGCCGGACGACGCCTCCGCATTCGCAGCGGGGAATGCCTTCCGAATAAAGGATTTTCTCCATCGGAAAGGAAGCGTTGCATTCCATGCAGTGGTTTTCCCGCACGGATCCGTGAAGCTCGTACACCCGGACATTGCCCGCGTCCTTATGCAGGCCGTCGACGTTCTGCGTCACAATTCCCCGCAGAATGTCCCTTTTCTCCAGCCGGTACAGATACCGGTGCGCCGCGTTCGGCTTCGCGTCCGGATACAGCATGTGTTTCCGGTAGAAATCGAAAAACAGCTCCGGCTGCAGAAAAAGAAAATCGCGGCTGAGAACCATTTCGGGCGGAAAGCCGTGAAAAGCTTCCGTATACAGGCCCGCGGCCGATCTGAAATCGGGAATGCCGCTCCCTGTGGAAACCCCCGCGCCGCCGAAGAAAACCAGCCGCCGCGACCCGCGGATCACGCGGAGCAGCGCGGCGGTTTCGTCTGTCCCGGGGCGGACCGAATCTCCGGAAGCCCGTCCGGCTCCTGTTTCCGCGGCGCCCTCCCGCTGTCCGGGGTCTGAAAGCATGCCGTTTTCCCCTCCTCCCGCTTCCGCGGCGCTCCGGCCGTCCCCGGGGTTATCCTTCCGCGCGCCGGACCCGGGAAACCAGCCCGTCCCCGTCCCGCTCAGCCTGAAGCACGAAATCGAACCGGTTCAGATCGATGCACATCCAGAAGTCCTTCTCCGGATAGACGTCCTGCAGACCGGGCACGAAAAAGTGGCTGCCGCCGCCGGTCCGCAGCTTCTTCAGCCTTTCCCTCAGCCCGGGCGGTTCCGCGCCGGCCAGCATATCTCTGAGGCATACGGCGCA
>ONXY01000234.1 GCA_900321945.1 uncultured Eubacteriales bacterium
CCCCGGAACCGCCAGGCCTTTTCCGTATCCTCGCCGCGGGGGTCGTCCTTCAGGACGCATTCCAGATTGACGCAGGTCCAGTCGTCCGCCTCAAAAACAGACCGGAGTCCGGCAAACGGCCAGCCGTTTCCGTTCTTCTCCAGATACGCCGGCAGCCCCTCCGGGGTTCCGTAATAACTTTCCCGTCCGCCGATAACCGCGTCCCCGCCGAAGGTCAGTACGATCTTCTTTTCCTCATCCTCGTCCGGCTCGACCTGCCAGGCGCCTTTCAGCTCTTCCCGGAGATCCGGCGTGTTCCCGGTCAGGATCTTCTCCATCCCTTCCCGCTCCTCCGGGTCGTCCAGCACGATCACGCGGGTGCGGTACGGCAGATGCGTCCAGAACCAGTACGCGTTGATTCCCTTTTCACCCGGCTTCTCCTGAATCCGGATGCAGGCGTGGGAGGCTTTGCAGCCCAGATACACCTCTCCGGGAATCATGTCCTTTTTTCCGGATTCGCTCCAGGCGTACGGAATCTGGTGCAGCAGGTTGCCCCCGTCGTACCGGATCACGAAGTCGTATTTCATTCCGTTCGTGGAATAGTCGGCCATGTGCTCGTCCGTCAGGAAGCTTCCGGCCGCCGTTTCCTGGTACAGCTCCCCCTTTGCCATCCGTCCTGTCGACACGAGCAGCGTCTCCACCCGCTCCCCGCGCTCGTACAGCGTCAGCGTCTGGGCCTTCTTGTCCACCAGGATCCCGTACTGTGTCTGGGGCTGAACCACCTTCAGCGTCTTCCGGGGCACCCATCCGTCCACGGGCTCTCCCCGGTCGTGATTCCACGCCTGGATCCGGACCCAGTTTTCCCGGATCTCCAGCACGGACAGCGTCTGGCTCTGCCCGTGCAGATTCGCGATCACCCGGCTTCCGTAATCCGGCTCCGTATACACCCGCTGATGCGCCACGTTTTTGATGTCAATGACGACGGCGGGCTCCGTCATCTTTTTCCATACGACGTCGTCCGGATCCCCGCGCCGCGGCATGACGTCCCCCGTAACCCGCAGCGGCAGCTCCGGCCGCTTTCCCTCGTTCAGGCGGACCGTGAACTCCTTCGACGCCGACGGATGCTGCAGACCGTATACCCGCACCCTGTATTCCCCGGCCTCCGGCCTGTTTTTGCCCAGCAGCGCGCCCCAGGTGATCCGGTTCACCCGGCCGCCCTTCACCTTCCGGCCGACCTTCAGAGCCATTTCGTCCGTGTCCGTCCGGAAGAACTCCGCCGTCAGCTCGTCCGTGTACAGCAGCTTGTATTCCAGGAACCATCCCGACGGCTCCTCCGTATACGCGTCCGGATCCGAAGGCAGCGCGAACAGCACGGCCTGCCTGGCCGCGCCAACGTTCACCGTCGTCTCCGCGGTCCACGCGCTTCCGGATTCCCCGGTCAGCGCCGCCCCGATCCGGAAAACCTTCCGGGCAAGCCGCTCCTCGTTCCATCCCAGCCCGTCCCAGACCACCTGGGATTTTCCTTCAGGCACCTGGTATTCCAGCACGCGGTACAGCGTGGTTTCATCCCGGATTTCCAGTGTCAGCGTCCCCGCCTCCGGGGCTTCGACCGTCAGGGGATTGCTCTGATATCCCGAGATCATCCCGTTCGCCGAAATCTTCAGCGCGTCCCCGCCCGCCGGGGAAAGCAGAAGGAAAAGAAGGGCGGCGCAGATCAGCGCCGCCGCCCGGGCGGCTCTTTTCAGGGTCATCCGCTCCCCCTCCTTTCCCGCCGTTCACGCGGCCGCTGTGGAAATTATTACAGCAATTTTCCTTCCTGTCAATTCTTGACAAAACCCTCCCCAGCCGATATAATAGCACACGTCATCACGGGCGGCCGTGGCGGAATCGGCATACGCGCACGTTTGAGGGGCGTGTCCGGCAACGGGTACGGGTTCAAGTCCCGTCGACCGCACCATCCTTGTGGCCTCAGGGCCGCAAGGTTTTTTTATGCCTGTCAGGCTCGGCTCTTTTCTCCTTTTCCGCCAGACCCGTACCCCATCCTGTCCGCCATATCCCGCAGGCTTTTATCGTGCTGCGCCCGGGAGATGGCTCCTCGTTCCAGAAACAGATCCAGCGTCTCCTTCTGACGGAGGAACAAATCCCGCTTCTTTTCCTCCGCGCTCAGCGATGAACTCATCCGGACTTCCGTACGCGGCTCCGTTTTCGGCTTCACCGTACCGCCTCCCCATGCGATAAAACGAAATGTATTCAAGATTTTATACCGCCCCTTCTCACGGCTCTTCCGCTTTTTTCCGTGTTACGCGTCGTCCTCAGGATCTTCCCGGCCCAGAATCTCATTTACCGCGGTATACGGGTTCTGCAGGAAACGGACCGTCGTTCTGTAATGATCCGTCTCCCGGAACGGGACGCTGAGAATCCCTTTTTCCCCGATCTGATAGATTTCCGCGTCCGGAAACGTCATCAGCATCGGGGAATGCGTGGAGATGATGAACTGGGAATCCTCCCGCACAAGCCGGTCCATGTTCCGCATCAGCCGGATGATTCCCCGGGGAGACAGCGCCGCCTCCGGCTCGTCCAGAATGTACAGCCCCTTTCCGCCGAAGCGGTTCTCCACCAGAGCCAGAAAGCTTTCCCCGTGGGACTGTCTGTGAAGGGAGATTCCCCCGTAGCTGTCGATGACCCGGCCGCCCGCGCCGGGCTCCCGGTCCATCCGGTCTATATCCGTGGCCACGTTATAGAAGCTCTCCGCCCGGAGAAAAAAGCCGGTCCGCGGGTAAACCGCGCCCCGCACGACCCGCAGATAATGACAGAGATCCGAATGGGAATCCTCCGTCGAAAAGCGGAAGTTCTTCGTTCCTCCCTCCGGATTGAAGCCCTGTGAAACGGCCAGCGCCTCGATCAGCGTGGACTTTCCGGCCCCGTTTTCCCCGACGAAGAACGTGACCTGCCTGTGAAAATGAATCCCGCCGTCCGCGAGGCTGCGCACCACGGGAAGCGAAGACAGGTAATTCTCCCGCGGCACCGGTTCGAACAGCTCCATGCTCCGGATATACAGATCCCTCATCCGATCCCCTCCTGACGCGCGCCGGGATAAAGCCGCTTTTCGACGGCTTTCAAATCCCTTTTCAATTAACATTATCCGGTTTTTGATGCTGTGTTTTTCCGTCATCCCCTGAAACGGCGGCGCGGCTTCCGGATGCCGGGAACGACAAGGGAGAATCCGCGAAGCTCCTCCGCGGATTCTTTCGCTGTGAAAATTTCGGAATGCCGCCGCCTGTCTCTTCTTCGAGGCTTTTCTGCAGCGTAAGGACGGTGTCGTTCAGAATCCTTTCCTCGGTACCCGTCAGGCTGCCCTTCGTTTTGTCCCTGAGCATGACCAGCATCCCGATGGTTTCCTGCGCTCCGGTCAGATCCCTGCCGTCCGGCTTGTCCGCCTGCTTTCCCA
>ONXY01000416.1 GCA_900321945.1 uncultured Eubacteriales bacterium
CGGTCAGCGTAATCTCAACGACGCGGTCGTCCTCACGGCTCCGGCGCCTTTCCACATATCCCTCCCGCTCCAGCTTTTTCAGGAGGGGAGAGAGGGTGCCGTTGTCCAGCATCAGCTTTTCGCCGATTTCCGTGACGGAGACTCCGTCCTTTTCCCAGAGAACCAGAAAAACAATGTACTGCGTGTACGTCAGCCCCAGGGGCTTCAGCCAGGGCGTGTACAGACCCGTCACATTCCTCGCGGCGGCGTAAAGAGGGAAACAAAGCTGATTGGACAGCTTCATCGCCTCGCGGTAATCGTAATCCATAGCTTCTCCTTTCACTGTGTTTGATACAAACAAATTTTATCATTCATAAAATGACGTGTCAACCCCTTCGTGAAAAAACAAAAAGGCCGCAGACGGCCGGACCGGCGGAACGGAAAGAAGCCCGGCGGGAAAACAAAAACCGTCCGCTGTCCCGGAAGGGGAAAACGGACGGGGAGGAAACGGAAAAACCGGAAAACGCCGGAAGAATGTCAGTCCGACGCTTCGGTCTTCATGTTCACCCATACGGCGGGCCGCACCATGGTGTTCTTGTCGTCGTCGAAATTGCCGAGTTTATTGCGGTTTTCAAAGGAGCAGGTCATGAAGGTGTTCCCTCTGTGGGATCCGGGCGTGCGCAGCCACCAGCTGGTGAGGTACTTTTCCTTCGTCTTGCTCTGGGCATAGGGCGTCGCCTGGGTTCTCGCCATTTTGCTCCGGCCCCAGTTTGTCAGCAGATGATCGAACTCCTCCATGCTCAGGACAAAGACGCGGTCCGTGGTATCCGCGGCGGCGGGTTTGTCGTAGGCGGAGTTGCCCGGCGTTCTGACCATGGTCTGGTAAATGCGCTCCTTTTCCTCATCGCTGAACGCGGTATTGTAGAACGTGCCGTTCAGCCAGGTCCGGAGGCCGCATCTGTCCCACGTTTTTCCGTCGAAGGGACGGAGATCCAGCCCGTATCCGCTGAGCAGCAGCGCGGAGTCGCCCTGCGTGTCGATGACCCACCACAGGATTTCCTCCGGCCCGTTCCTGGTGTCGTTGTCCTGCTCATACCGTCCGAAGGAGACCACGCTGCCCACCTTCGTCTCCGCCGCGGCGGCGCCGAGGCACAGCACCGCGAGGCACAGCAGCACGGCCGCAAGCCTTTTCATCATGTTTCCACCCTCCCGCATATTTTATTGGATTCCGCTGAACCCATGATATCATACGGAACGGATCCGGGCAAGCCCGCGGACGGCATCGTACCGGAAAAACGCGCTGTTCAGCATAAAAAGAAGCTGTGAAGAAAAGGGAATGAAGAATTCCCGGGCTTCACAGCTTCTTTCCGGAAAGGGCGGCCGCCGGGGCCGCCCCGCTTTTTATTCCTTTCCCACAGACAGGCCCGCCAGGGCGGTTCCGATGCCGAGGGGCAGAGCGAACACGATCATGGTCAGGCCCCACGCGGCGTTCCGGACGGCGGCGACCGTTCCGGCCTCCACAGCGGCCTGATCCGCGGTGGCATAGACGCGGTACAGGAGCATGGACAGGTCCCCGGTCCTGTTCAGGTAAGTCCAGGAGCCGCGGATTTCGCCGATGCCGAACACGATGGCCATCAGGGCGAGCGCTCCCGCGTTCATGACGCATCTCCGCGTCGTCGCGGGCCGGGTCATCGCCAGCAGGACGGCCAGGGTCAGAACCAGGGGGTTCAGCAGCCAGCTCAGCGCCACCGCGAAAACGGTATTGATGAAGCCCATCCGCTGCACGAACAGGAATTTGGTCATCCAGATCCGGCCCAGGGAGAGCACGGCGAAGGCGAAGAACGCGCGGGGCAGCCCGTCCGGAGCGCCGTTCTTTCCTCCGGTAACCTGGATCAGCAGGAAAAGGCCGAAACCAAGAACGGCCGCCGTGATCATTTCAGCCAGGGTCGGCGACAGGGCCGAACCAAAGGCATAATACGCCGAGTTTCCGCTGCCAGCCATCACGGCGTATCCCCCGGCCAGAAGCAGGACTGTCAGGACGATCCCCGGAGCCGCGCAGGCAAAGGAAGAACGCCGCTCCGAAAGGTCCGCGTCCGTTCCGCGGCTCATCGAGGACAGCAGGGCAATGCCCGCGGCGGCCGGGATCAGGCCGATCAGCGCCGTGAGGACGTATCCCGCCGCGGCGACGGAGTACTGCCCGCTCTGAAGCCCGATCTGGGTCAGATACCCGTCCATGCGCATCATGCGCCGGGTCAGGGCGTTTATATTCAGCGAGGGATAACCGGCCGTGCTGAAAAACGTCATGAGGAAGAGCGCGGGCACGATCAGCGCGGAGCGGAA
>ONXY01000063.1 GCA_900321945.1 uncultured Eubacteriales bacterium
ACGGAAAGCATGATGATCAGCGCCGGCGCGAGGAGCAGATACGGGTATATGCTTACTTTCCCCCGTTTGCGTCGGATTTCCACGAAGTACCCCTCCCTAACCAATGCTGTTTCCATCCTGAAAGAAAAAACGGATCCGATCCCGTTTCTTCTTTCAGGACCCGGCTCAACCGGAACCCGGCGGAGAAAGATTTCTCCGCCGGGTCCGTAAGATCCGGAATCCGGGATTATTCTTCCCACATGGCCGCCTGCAGCGTCTTCATGCACTCTTCGGCGGTAATCTCGCCGAGCAGGGCCTTCTGAACGGTCGCGGGCCAGTCGGCGATCCACTGGGTGGTGGTGTCCAGCACGGGCAGGATGCCGGCGACCGGAGCGCCTTCAATGGAGACCTTCATGAAGCGGTTCTCCTGGAAGAAGGGCAGTTCCTGGACGCGGGCCGCGACCGGCACGTTGCCGGTGACGGTGCACCAGGTTTCCTGTCCCTTGCCGGCAGCCAGATAGGCCATCCACTCAAAGGCGGCTTCCTTGTTCTTGCAGGACTCGAACATCACGGTCTCGGTGTCGCCCATGGAGGTCCACTGTCCCTCGCCCTTCGGGAAGATGAAGGCGTCGACGTCGTCGCCGAACAGTTCCATCATGCCCGCGGAGGAGCCGATGTGGTGGATCGTCATGGCAGTCAGGCCGGACTTGAAGTTGTCGATCACCTGAGCGAATCCGTCGTTGGGAGCGGTCTCGGGGGCGTATCCGCTGGTGTACAGGTTGATGTAATCCTGCATACCCTTGATGGCGCCTTCGGAATCCATCTGCTCGAAGGAGCCGCCGCCGGCGTAAAGGAAGCAGCCCCAGGGCTCCTGGCCGCCGTTGGATCCGCGCATGCCGAAGCCGTAGACGTCGGTCTTGCCGTCGCCGTCCGTATCCCGGGTCAGCTTCGCGCAGATGTCGAGGAACTCTTCATAGGTCTTCGGGACTTCCACGCCCGCCTCGGCGAACATGGAGGGACGGTAGTACACGTAGAGCACCTGCGTGTTCCAGGGCATGACGTAGATGGAGTCGGAGCCGCCGGCCTTGCGCATGGTGTTGTACAGGCTTTCGTTGATCTGATCCTTGTCCGCCCAGCCGGCGATGAACTCATCCAGGTTCGCCAGAAGGCCGTTGTTCACGAAGGAGGGGGTGGCGGTCAGTTTGAAGGTGGACACGTCGGGGCCGCCGCCGCCGATCGCGGCCTGCAGCAGGTTGTTGCTGTAGCTTCCGCCGTCCCAGGGATACTGCTCGCCCACGACGGTGATGCCCTTGCCGTTGGTGGCGTTAAAGTCGGCGATCATTTCCTGCATGGTCTGGGCATAGGCGTCGTTGTCCGCCCAGAACCAGAAGGTGACCGTTACGTCCTCCGCCGCGGCGAAGGACATCATGCTCAGCGTCATAGCGAGCGCCAGGAAGATTGCAGCCAGTTTTTTCATTGTCAGGGTTCTCCTTTCCCGCTCTTGTTGATGTCGGCCAGCGCCTGCTCAATATGTCTCCGGGTGAAAGCGGAAGCCATTTCGCTGTCCCGCTTCTCGATGGCGGAATAGATTTCCAGGTGATAGTTCAGGGCCACTTCAAAGCTTCCGTGGACGTGCGACGTCCGCTGATAGCCCTGGGAGATGGCCTCGAAGAGCACGGGGTACATTCTGCGGAGCACGCTGTTGTGCATGCTTTCCGACATGGCGAGATGAAAGTCGTAATCGTACTGCATATAGTCTTCTCCCGCGCGGAAGGCTTCGGTCATCCGCCGGATGGAGGTTTCCATGGCGGAAAGATCCTCCTCCGTTCTTCTGACCGCGGCCTCGCCGGCGATTCCGGGCTCCAGCAGCAGACGCACTTCCATCAGTTCGCGCAGAACGCGGGACTGCTCCTCAAAGCTGAGACCGAGCGGATCCCTGGACAGACCGGTATGGTCCGCCACAAAGGAGCCTCTTCCGCGCCGGATCACGACGATGTTCTCAGCCTGAAGCTGTTTCATCGCCTCCCGGATCGTGGAACGCCCGACCTCGAACTGAGCCATCAGCTCCCCTTCCGTGGGAAGCTGATCGCCGGCGGTCATCCCCTTCCGCACGATCGAATCGCGGATCTCCTCCGCGACCGACTGCGCCAAGCGTACCTGTTTCACCTTTTCTCCTTCCGCATCAGTTCCTTGGACGTATGACGTCAGACGTCTGATGCCTTTGTCCGTATTATATATATGATCAGGAAGAATGTCAACCGTTTTTTTCATGAAAAGGCAAAAAAATCTCCCGGCGCTGCCGGGAGACGGGAGTTATACGGGAAAAACCTGGTAGATGCCGCATTTCAGATACTGCGTTTCCGGGCTGGAGGGAAGGATCGGATGATCCCTTCCCTGCGTCCGGAACTCCGCCTGGCGGAGCAGCACCCGGGCGTCCGCCGCGGCTTCCAGCACGATCTCCTGGAATACGGCGGGAAGAATGTGCTGGCTGCAGGAGCAGGTGATCAGATAGCCGCCGGGCTCGATCATCTTCATGGCCCGGAGGTTGATCTCCTTGTATCCCCTTCTGGCGCTGTCCACCGTGGAGCGGGACTTGGTGAAAGCGGGCGGATCCAGAATGATCACGTCGTACTTCTTCCCCGCCCGGCTCTCCTCGCCCAGAAGATCGAACGCGTTGGCCGCGGTGAAATGAACCGTGTTCTCCAGGCCGTTCAGCCGGGCGTTTTCCGCTGCGCATTCGCAGGCGTATTCGCTGATATCCACGCCGGTAACATCGGCCGCGCCGTAGCGTCCCGCGTGAAGCGCGAAGGAACCGGTGTGGCAGAAGCAGTCCAGAACGCGCTTTCCCCGGACAAAGGGCGCGATGGCCGCGCGGTTTTCCTTCTGATCCAGGAAGAAACCGGTCTTCTGTCCCTGCTTCACGTCCACCCGGAACCGGATGCCGTTTTCCTCCATCAGCACCGTGTCCGGAACCTCCCCGTACAGCAGGCCGGTCATCATTTCCAGCCCCTCCAGCTTCCGGACGGGCACGTCGTTCCGCTCCCAGATCCCCGCGGGATGCAGTTCCTCAACCAGCGCGTTCACCACGTCCCGCTTGAACCGCTCCATCCCGAGGGCCAGGCACTGCAGCACCAGTACGTCCCCGAAGCTGTCCACAATCAGCGCCGGCAGCCGGTCGCTTTCCGCGAAGATCATCCGGCAGGACCGGAGATCCGCGAAGGAGCGCCTGTAGTCCACGGCCTCCCGCACCCTGCGGGAAATGAACGCGCCGTCGACGGGTTCCTGCCGGTAGGTCAGGATCCGGAGGGCGATCTGGCTGGCGGGGTTGTAATACCCGCGGGCCAGGAACTTCCCTTTCGACGATACGATATCCACCACGTCCCCCGGGGTGAAATCCCCTTCCGTGCGGGCGATATCGCTGCGGAAAACCCAGGGGTGGCGGGCGTATACCCGTTTTTCCTTTCCGGGAATCAGAACGGCCGTCGCCATGGCTTGACCTTCCTTTCGCTGAGGAGCTATAATGCTGTCCGGGCCGGAGGCCCGGGAGGTGGACGGAATGGCTCTGCACAAAATGTGCGTCCTGTACGACAGGGAATGCATCGGCTGCGGCGAGTGCGACCGGTGCGATCTGGATCCGTCGAAAATCTGCGACAACTGCATGAAATGCGTGCGGGGGGACGCGGACTACAGGGGTATTGAGATCGACGGGATCGAGATGGAGAAGAAGGAGGACGGCTGATCCTCCTTCTTTTTATTTCGCGTCGTAGCCGAGCGTTCTCAGATCCTGGAGGTTGTCCCGCCAGTCGGGACGGATTTTGACCCACAGCTTCAGGTTCACGTGAACCCCCAGCAGCTTTTCGATATCCTGCCGGGCCTCGGAGCCGATGACCTTCAGCATGCTCCCCTGCTTTCCGATGATGATGCGCTTGTGGGAATCGCGTTCGCAGTAGACCGTGGCGTTGATCTCCGTCAGATCCTCCCCGACCTTTTCGAATCCCATCATCTCAACGCCGATGCCGTGCGGAATCTCATCCCGGAGATGGCGGAGGGCCTTCTCGCGGATGATCTCCGCGCAGAGCAGGCGTTCCGGCTGATCCGTGACCATATCCTCCGGGAAATATTTCGGGCCTTCCGGCAGCTTTTTCGCGAGGCATTCGCTCAGCTGGGGCAGGCCGTCGCCGGTCGCGGCGCTGACCGGGATAATGTCGTCGAAGCCCATCTCCGCGAACCGGGCTGTCGCCGTCAGAATCTCCTCCGGCTTCACCAGATCCGTCTTGTTGATGGCCAGCACCCTGGGGACCTTCTTTTCGCATACGGAGCGCGCGATCTCAAGATCCTTCTCCCGCACGGAAGTTACGTCCGCGACCATCAGCAGGCAGTCCATCCCGTCCATGGCGTCCCGGACGGAATGCATCATGTACTCGCCGAGTTTTGTGCGCGGATCGTGAATGCCGGGCGTGTCCAGAAATACCATCTGGCATCCGGGCGCCGTCACGACGCCCATGATCCGGTTGCGGGTGGTCTGGGGGCGGTGGGACACGATCGCGATCTTCTCCCCGATCATGGCGTTCATGATGGAGGATTTTCCGACGTTGGGCCTCCCGAGAATCGGGATGAAGCCGGACCGGAACCCGCTTCCGGCCTGTGCGTTCTGCTGTTCCTTCTGATTCATGTGTTCTTTTCCCTCAATTCAAACTGATGCGGCAGAATGGCTCCGAGGGTGGATTCCTCGGTATGTTTTCCGTCGTCCCAGGTGACCAGGACCCGGAGATCCGGGGCGAATTCGCTCATGAACTGCCGGCAGATGCCGCAGGGCCAGCCGGGCGTGTCCCGCGTCGCGATGGCGATCGCGTCGAACTCCCGGGCTCCCTCGCTGACCGCCTTGACCATCGCGGTGCGCTCCGCGCAGATCGTGGCGCCGAAGGAGGCGTTTTCGATATTGCATCCCTGAAAAACTCTTCCGTCCGCGGCCCGGAGCGCCGCTCCGACGGGATAATGGGAGTAGGGCGAATAGGACCGGGTCATGGCCTCTCTCGCCAGGGCAAGGAGTTCATTGTCCCCGGCGGACGCGGAACCGTCCCGGGTAATTCCGGCGGCGGAAAGGATTTCCTCCTCCTTCTCTCTCATGATTCGCTTTTCCTCCTCGTTCATATGGTCGTATCCCATCAGGTGGCACAGGGAGTGAACCAGAAGATAGGCCGCCTCCCGGGCCTCGGAATGTCCGAATTCCAGGGCCTGCGTCCGGACGTGGTCCATGCTGATCACCACGTCGCCCAGAAAGCAGGCGCCGGTTTCGGGATCGGCGCAGCGGCGGAGCTTTTCAGGCTCGTCCTTTGCCGTCAGGCCTTTTTTCCACCGGATTGCCGGAAAGGAAAGCACGTCCGTCGCCCGGTCCAGCCCGCGCCAGGAAGCGTTCAGGGCGCGGATCGTCTCGTCGCCGCAGATCCGGACGGAAGCGCTGCAGGGAATGCCGATTTTCTCCGCAACGGAGGCCATGTCGGCCGCGGCCTGCATCATGGAAAGCGTCGCGGGATCGGCCGGAAAATCCAGATTCCATTCAAGCGTCATTCCGCGGCCTCCCGTGTGCTTTCGGCGTCAGGAACGGCTTTTTCCGCCTCGGGGCGGTCCGCGTCCGGCTCCCCGGCCTGCGCCGTTTCCGCAGGCTCCTCCGGTTTTTCCGCGTCCGCGGGGATTTCGGTTTTTTCAGAAGAACCGACGGCGTCCGCGCTCTGATTTTCCGTACCGCCGGGAGTCTGCGTCGGCCGGGGTTCCTGCTGCGGGGCGGCGGCTTCCGGATCCGCCTGCTGCGGTGGGACGGCGGGAACCGCGGCAGCCTGCTGCTGGGAAGCGGCAGGAACGGGAGCGGTTTTCTGCTGCGGCGCCGCGGCTGTCTGAACCGCGGCCTGCTGCGGGGCCGCCGGAGCCTGAACCGCGGCCTGCTGCGAGGCCGCCGGAGTCTGAACAGCGGCCTGCTGCGGGGCCGCCGGAGTCTGAACCGGCTTCTGCGGCGGCGGCGCGGGAACCGGAGCCGCGGGCTGCGGCTGGGCCGCGGGAGCAGGGGTCTCGGGCTGCGCCGCGATGGAGGGAGACGGCTGCACGGGCACGTGGTGCTGCACTTCCGGATACTCGATCCGTTCGTGGAATACGCCCTTCAGCACGCCGGAGAACGCGTCGCAGATATCGTCGATATCGCGGAGCGTGAGAGGACTGTCGCTGAGCTGCCCGTCCTCCAGCTTCCCGCGGACGAGGCGTTCGATAAACTGATTGATGGCCTTCGGCGTCGGATCCTGCATGGAGCGGACCGCTGCCTCGATGGTGTCAGCCAGCATGACGATCGCGGCTTCCCGTGTATTCGGACGGGGCCCCTCGTACCGGAACTCCTTCATGTCCACCGGGGATCCGTTGGACATCTGCAGCGCCTTATGGTAGAAGAACATAACCGGCGTATCCCCGTGATGCTGCAGAATGATGTTCGCGACTTCCTGAGGAATCTTCTGCTGCAGCGCCATCTGGTAGCCGTCCTTCGTGTGGCTGGTCAGAATGGCGGAGGAAACGTAGGGGTCGAGCTTGTCGTGCAGGTTCTCCCCCATCTGGTTCTCCTTGAAATACAGGGGCCTCTTCAGCTTTCCGATATCGTGGTAATATCCGGCCGCGCGGGCGAGATTGGGGTTTGCCCCGATTTTCTCAGCCGCGGCCTCTGAGAGGTTGGCCACGATCAGCGCGTGATGGTAGGTGCCGGGAGCCTCGATCTGCAGACGGCGGAGAAGCGGCTGGTTGGGATTGCAGAGCTCCAGCAGCTTGCTGGGCGTCGCCAGGCGGAACACCGCCTCGAAAACCGGCTGCAGCGCCAGCGCGAGTACGCTGCTGAGCACGCCGCCGCCCATCGCCCAGAGGCTGTCGGGCAGCAGGCTGCTCATTTCCGTGGAAGTCATCCAAAGGATCGCCGGGATTGCCACCATGTTGACGGCGGCTGAGATGAGCCCGGACAGAAGAACCCGGATGCGCTGGGGGTGGCTCTTCATGAAAATCACGCAGCAGATCCCGCCTGTCAGACCCATCACCATCAGCAGAATCATTTCATACAGGAAGGAGGAATTGTTCCCGGCGGCCAGACCGGCGATCAGAACGGCGGCCGGGACGACGCTGGCGAAGCCGGCCCTCGAGCCGAGCAGTACGCAGAGCAGCACGGGAACAAAAACAATCGGCACGAAATAGGCGCTGAAATACAGATGGAACAGCGCGGACATGCCGACGCCCAGAATCATGGCCAGCATCGCGACGGTCAGTTTCCGGGTGTCGTAAAGCACCTCTTTCACCGTCAGCCGCAGGGAGAAGACGTAGCAGAGCACGCAGAGGGCCACCAGCAGCGCCGCGCCCCGATAGCTGGACAGGTCGTAGGCGTCGTCCTTCAGCAGACCCAGGGAGCGCAGCATGGCGAGCTGGCTCTTGGTGATCCGGTCTCCGGCGCGGATGATGTTCTGCCCCTGCAGGTACACGATGGGCTCCACCGCGTCCATCGCGGCCTGCCTCGCGAGCTCGGTCGCCTCCTGCTCAATCACCATATTCGGCCTGATGCAGGCCCGCAGAACGGTTGGAATGATGTTCTGCGTCAGCGAAACGTCGAGCTTGAAGCCCACGATCTGCAGAACGGTCTGGATGGACTGGCTCACCTGTCCTTCCCGGACGGTCGTGTTCATCGCGTTCTCGACGGCCGTGGATACGGTGAAAACCATATCCTCGAAAGCTTCCGGGGTCGTGCGGAGAAGCGTGGTGACCTGATACCGGTTCAGGGCGACGGAGGATACCAGGGTCATGGCGTATTCGATTTCCGCGTCCGAGAAGTTCTGCTTCATTCTCCCGTTCTCATCGGCCAGCGTCTGTGCGTACTGATGGACGGTGCGCAGCTCGCCGAAAACGGCGGACAGCGATCCGAGAACCTCCTCCTTGACGCCCTCCACAAAGCGGTACGTCGGCTCCACCGCGGCCGCCGCGGCGCGGCGCTTCTCCTCGGTGGTCACCTCGTCGACCACGTCCTTGGTCGCGTTGATCGTCTCCCTGGATATGGATCCGACGCTCAGGTCGTACTGCTTCGGAGCGCAGACGAGCCCGTAAAGCGCGAAGATCAGCACGCCGGCGCAGATCACGACCAGCGTGTTTTTCGCGTGCGGAGACCGGAACCACGCAAGCAGGCGGGAACCGTGTTTCCTTTTCTTTTCTTTCTCTCGTGATGCCATTTCCGCTACTCTCCTTTCCGACGGAGTATTTCGGCGGCATGCTTTCTGTCGTATGCTTCGATAATCTGCTGCACCAGCTCGTGGCGCACAATGTCCTTCGGCGTCAGCTCCGTGATGCCGATCGACGGGATGTCCCGGAGAATCTCCACCGCCTCCTCCAGCCCGGAGCGCTTTCCGGCCGGAAGATCCGTCTGCGTGACGTCCCCCGTGACCACCATGCGGGAACGGAAGCCCATTCTCGTCAGGAACATTTTCATCTGTTCGGAGGTCGTGTTCTGCGCCTCATCCAGAATGATGAAGGCGTCAGACAGGGTCCGTCCGCGCATGTAGGCGAGCGGAGCCACCTCCACGATCCCCCTCTCCGTGAGCCGGGTATATGCGTCCGGCCCCATGAAGTCATACAGGGCGTCGTAAAGCGGACGCAGGTAGGGATCGACCTTCTGGGTCAGGTCGCCGGGCAGAAAGCCGAGCTTCTCCCCGGCTTCCACGGCCGGACGGGTCAGGATGATCCGCTCGACCTCCTTGTTTTTCAGCGCTACGACCGCCAGCGCCATGGCGAGATAGGTTTTTCCGGTCCCCGCGGGGCCTGTGGCGAAGGTGAGGTCGTGGCTCCGGATCGTTTCCACGTAGCGGAGCTGCCCTACGGTTTTGCAGCGGATCTGCTTCCCCCGGTGCGTCACCGCGACGACGCTCTTCAGTTCCTCCTCGGCCAGATCCGCGTCCCCTTCCCTGGCCAGGGAAAGCGCGTACCGGATGCGGAAGCGGTCCACCGCCTCCCCGTTCCGGATCATGTTCAGCATCATCTGAATGGCGCGCCCGGCCAGGGCGGCATCCTCCTCCTCCCCGTCGATCACGAGGGTGGAGCCGCGCAGGCTGACGGTTACGCGGCATTCATGCTCTATCAGGGCGATGTTCTGATCGTTCATGCCGAACAGCGCCACATACGCTTCCAGGTTCTGGGCGGACAAATCCACGGTCTGGGTCAAATTCTTCCTTCCCTTCAATGACTTCATGGCTGGTCTCTTCTTCATACTATGATAACAATTTTCACGGTTTTGTCAATAAAATGGTTGACTGAGGCGTTTTTCTGTGCTATGATTCACCCAATTTCATCGCCATGACGATGATGGAATGAATTCCCTCCGGGGTGTTTCAGAGAGCCGGCGGCCGCTGCGAGCCGGTACCGAACGAAGGGATGACTGCTTCCGGAGTCTGCGCTGTGAACGCCGCCCCGCGGTCAGTAATGGCGCACGGTCGCCCCGATATCGGCTGAGGACTTGCTGGAGTCCAAAGACGGCCCTGCCGTAAAAAGCGGGGCAATGCGGGGTGGTACCGCGGAAAGAGAAAGCTTTTCGTCCCTGAGGCCTTACGGCTTCAGGGTTTTTTATCTGCTTCAGGAGGGAAAGAGAGATGGAAAGAGTCTTCATTACGGACAGGACGCTGAAACAGGCGGGAAAACGCATGCCCCTCAGTTTCCGGGAGAAGATCGAGCTGAGCAGGCTGATCGACCGGCTCGAGCCGGACGCGGTCGAGCTGGCCGCGATTGAGAACAGAAAGGTGGACAGCCTTCTGATCAAGTCCGTCTGCTCGGCCGTCAGCCGCGCGGAGGTCGCCGTTCCCGTGAAGCTGAGCGCGGAGAGCGTCGCGGAGACCTGGAGCGCGCTGAAGGAGGCGCGCAGGCCCCGCCTGCAGGTGTGCGCCCCCGTCAGCTCCGTCCAGATGGAGTATCTGAGCCATATGAAGCCCGCCGGTCTCACTGCCCTGGTCACGGATACGATCCGGGAATGCGCGAAGTACACGGAAAACGTCGAGTTCATCGCCGAGGACGCCTCCCGGGCCGATGAAAGTTTCATGATTCCGCTGCTCCGGTCCGCCATGGAAGCAGGCGCGAAGATCATCACGTTCCAGGAGGCCGCGGGGGCCATGCTGCCTGAGGAGCTGCGGGATTTCCTGGACGGGATCATCCGGCAGCTGGACGGAAAGGACGGCGTCCGCTTCGGCATCGACTGCTCGGACGCGATCGCGCTGGCCGACGCCGGCGCGGTGGAGTCCGTACGCGCCGGAATCCGGGAGCTGAAGACCGCCGCGTTCCCGCTGGACTGCGCGAATCTGGCCAACGTGGTGCGGATTCTGGCCGCGCGCGGGGAAAAGCTCGGCGTGTACTGTCAGGTGCGCCGGCCCGAGCTCGGCCGGGTGGTCGGACAGATCGGCAACCTCTGCCGGGCTACGGACGGGTATGGAGCCTCGTTCGGCGGGGACGCCGGACAGCGGGACAGCGAAATCGTTCTCAGCCTTCACGACAGCCGGGAAAGCGTCTGCCGCGCGATGGAGCAGCTCGGGTATATTCTCAGCCCCGAGGATCAGGAAAAGGTTTACGCCGCTTTCCTGAGCGTCGCGGAGAAGAAGGATTCCGTTTCCCTGAAGGAGCTGGACGCCCTGATCGCCGCGGAAGCCATGCAGGTTCCCCCGGCCTATCTGGTTCAGCAGTATGTGATCAACACCGGCAACGGCATCGGGGCCATGGCCCATATGAAGCTGGAGTTCCACGGAAAGCAGCTGGAAAGCGTTGCCGCGGGCGACGGCGTGATCGACGCCGCCTTCCTCGCGCTGGAAAAGGCGGTCGGCCGGCATTTCGAGCTGGACAGCTTCCAGGTGCAGGCGGTCACCGAGGGGCAGAAGGCCATGGGCGAAACCATCGTGCGGCTGCGCAGCGAGGGCAAGCTCTATTCCGGCCGGGGCATTTCCACGGACATCGTCGGGGCGGGCATCATGGCGTATGTCAACGCCCTGAACAAGATCGTTTTTGAGGAGGAAGAGGCATGAACCTTTCGTTTTCCACCCGCGGCTGGAACGATCTGCCCTGGGAAACCCAGGTCCGGGACGCGGAGGAATACCGCTTTCAGGGAATTGAGCTTTACAATCTGAGCCGCACGCCCGCCCTGACGGACCGGAAAGGGCCTTTCCACCCCTACCATCAGAACGAGACGCTCCGCAACCTGAAGGAGAAGGGCCTCGTCATCTCCAACCTGGACACCTCCATCGACCTGAGCGACGGTGAAATCAATGAGGAGGAATTCCGTTTCCTCTTTACCTCCGCCGTCTCCCTCCGGGTTCCGTACGTAACGGTGTGCGCGCTGAAGGACGACGAGGATCAGGTCCGGAAAAATATCGAAACGCTTCTGCCCATGCTTGAGGGAACGGAGGTCCGCCTGCTGTTCAAGACCACGGGGATTTACGCGGATACGTCCCGCCTCCGGGCGCTGATGGATCTGTACGCCCGCGACGAACTGGGCGCGCTCTGGGACATGCACCACCCCTTCCGTGACTTTGGCGAGATTCCGGACACGACGATCCGGAACCTCGGGGCCTATGTCCGCCACGTCCATCTGCGGGACTCCGACGACGAAGGCGCCTACAACCTGATCGGCGAGGGCTCCGTCCCGCTGAAGGATCTGATGCGCGCGCTGGGCTCCATCGACTACAGCGGCTTCGTCTCCATGGAATGGAAGCCGGAGTGGATGCCGGATCTTCCCCTGCGCGAGGTGATCTTCCCCTATTTCGTCAACTACATGAGGCGGTTCGACCCGAAGCGCGGCAAGCGGAACACCCTGTATCCCAACCACGACGGATCCGGCCAGTATGTCTGGAAGAAGGACGAGCTGATCGACCTGACCTTCTCCCAGGTGCTCGACCGGATGGTCGCCGAGTTTCCGGATCAGTACGCGTTCCGGTACACCACGCTGGACTATACCCGGACCTACGAGGAGTTCCGGGAGGACGTGGACCGCTTCGCCAGGGCGCTGATCTCCGTCGGCGTGCGCCCGGGCAGCAAGGTGGCCATCTGGGCGACCAACGTCCCGGCCTGGTTCATCACCTTCTGGGCCACGACCAAGATCGGCGCCGTGCTGGTGACGGTCAACACCGCCTACAAGATTCATGAGGCCGAGTACCTGCTCCGCCAGAGCGATACCCATACGCTGGTCATGATCGAGTCCTGCCTGGACAGCGATTACAGGGCCATCATCAACGAGCTCTGTCCGGAGATCCGGGAGACGAAGGCCGGCGAGCCGCTTCACTGCAGAAAGCTCCCCTTCCTGAGGAACGTGATCACGGTCGGGTTCTCCCAGGCCGGATGCCTGACCTTCGAGGAAACCATGGAGCGGGCGGACAGCGTTCCCGCGGAGCGCCTCCGGGAGTACGCGGAGAAAGTCCGGCCCGACGACGTGTGCAACATGCAGTATACCAGCGGCACGACCGGCTTCCCGAAGGGCGTCATGCTCACGCACTATAACGTGGTGAACAACGGGAAGTGTATCGGGGACCGGATGGGCCTCTCCACGGCGGACCGGATGATGATCCAGGTTCCGATGTTCCACTGCTTCGGCATGGTGCTGTCCATGACCGCCTCCCTGACCCATGGAGCCACGGTCTGCCCGATGCCCTATTTCTCCGCGAAGAACTCGCTCGCCTGCATTCATCAGGAGAGAATCACCTGCTTTAACGGCGTCCCCACCATGTTCATCGCGATGTTCAACCATCCGGACTACCGGAAGACGGATTTCTCCCATATGCGCACCGGGATCATGGCCGGGGCCGGATGCCCGCCCGAGCTGATGCGCCGCGCCGCGAGACCGGACGAGATGAACATGCGCGGAATTGTCAGCGTTTACGGGCAGACGGAGTCCGCCCCCGGAAGCACGATGTCCGCCTGGGAGGATTCCCTCACCCTCCGCACGGAGACGGTGGGTTACGACTTCCCCAACGTGGAGTGCAAGGTGATTGATCCCGAGACCGGGGAGACCGTGCCGGACGGAACCGACGGCGAGTTCTGCTCCCGGGGCTACAATACGATGAAGGGCTATTACAAGATGCCCGACGCCACGGCCGCCACGGTCGACGCCCAGGGATGGCTGCACTCCGGCGACCTGGCCAGAAGGAACCCGGACGGAACCTACGTCATCACGGGCCGCCTGAAGGACATGATTATCCGCGGCGGCGAGAACATCTACCCGAAGGAGATCGAGGAGTTCATCTATACGCATCCCGCGGTCGCGGACGTACAGGTGATCGGCGTGCCCGACGCGCGGTACGGCGAGGCCGTCATGGCCTGCATTGTTCTGAAGGAGGGAAAGCAGGTTACGGCGGAGGAGATGACGGAATACATCAAGAGCCATATGGCCAGGCATAAGGTTCCGCAGTACATCGAGTTCGTGTCCTCCTTCCCCATGAACGCCGCCGGAAAGGTGCTGAAGTACAAAATGCGGGAGGAAGCGACCGAGCGGCTCGGCCTGAAAGGCGCCGCCGGAATCGACACCGCGAAGAGCCGGGACTGACCGGCCGCCTCATAAACAGGACGCCCCGCCGTTTACGGCGGAGCGTCCTGTTTTCATGAATTCAGCAGTCTTCTGAACTGAGCCGGTTCCTCGAGCACCCTGGCGCAGCCCAGCACCGTGCAGTCCCGCGGCTCGTCCGCCACCCGGCACGGAATGTTCAGCGCGCCGGACACGGCTTCGGACAGACCGTACAGCTGCGACGCGCCGCCCGCGAGCGTCACGCCGTCCTGGAACACGTCCGAGGCCAGCTGCGGCGGCGTCCGCTCGATCAGCATCTGGATTCCCTCGATCAGATCGTTGACGGAATCGATCAGCGCCTCGTAGATCTCGTCGCTGTCCACGGTCAGGATTTTCGGAAGGCCCGAGATCAGGTTGCGCCCCGTGACGTCCATGGAAACCAGGGTGTCCCTGCGGACGGCGCTGCCCAGCGCGATCTTGACTTCCTCGGCGGTCCGCTCGCCGATCAGAAGATTGTATTTCTTCCGGAGATACCGGACCACCGCGTCGTCGAACATGTCCCCGCCGATCCGGAGGCTGCTCACGACGGTGGCCGCGCCGTTGCTGAGCACGGCCAGATCCGTGCCGCCGGCGCTGATGTCGGCCAGCATGCATCCGTATTCCCCGAGAAAATTCATCTGGGCGCCGAGCGCCGCCGCGACGTTCCGGTCCAGAATCTGCGTTCTGCGGACGCCCGCGTCGAACAGCGTCGTCACCAGGGCTTTCTTTTCGATGTCCTTCACGCCGGAAGGCGTGGCAAGAATGGCTCTGGGGCGGGAGATCCGGTGCCTGCCGGTGACCTGGGACACGAAGAAGCGGAGCAGCGCGCCGGCCAGGTCGAAATCGATGACCTCCCCCTGCGCCAGCGGGCGGATGACCTGGATGTTGGGCGGCGTCCGCCCGATCATCCGCCAGGCCTCCGAACCGAAAGCCAGAATGTTCCGCGTCTCCTGATCGACCGCCACGGCGGAGGGCTCCCGCAGGATAATTCCCTGCCCCCTGCGGTAGATGATCACGTTGGAGGTCCCGAAGTCAATCCCGATATCACCAATCTGCGCCATCGCGAAGTACCACTCCTCAAAAACGAATGCTCTGAAAGATTACCATGATTGTCCGGGAATTTCAAGCTTCTTGACAATCCACGCCCAAACATCCATAATAAATGAAGGACTCGGGAAATGAGGGAGGTTCTGTCGCTTGGCCATCTCGATTCTGGAAGTGTCGCGGGGTTCCCTGGCCGACATGCTGGGCATCCGCGCGGGCGAGACCCTGACGGAGATGAACGGCGAACCTGTACTCGACGAGATTGACTATCAGGCGCTTTCCGCCACCTCCCGGCTGAAGATCACGGTCCGGAACCCTGCCGGGGAGGAACGCACGCTTTCCCTCCGGAAAAAAGTCTCCGCCCCGCTCGGCCTGAAGCTGGACGAAAGGCTGATCCTGGAGCCGCGGGCCTGCCGGAACCACTGCGTTTTCTGTTTTGTGGACCAGATGCCGAAGGGGATGCGCCCCACCCTGTACGTCAAGGACGACGACTGGAGGCTCAGCCTGATGATGGGCAACTTCGTCACCCTGACGAACGTGGACGAGGCGGAGTTTCAGCGGATTCTGCGGCGGAAGGCTTCTCCCCTCTACATCTCCGTCCACGCCACGGATCCGGAGACCCGGGTGAAAATGCTCCGGAATCCTTCGGCCGGAAACCTGATGGACCGTCTGCGCCGGATGAGGGACGCCGGGATTGAGTTCCACTGCCAGGTCGTTCTGTGTCCGGGACTCAACGACGGGGATATCCTTTTCCGCACCGTAACCGATCTGGCCGGCCTTTTTCCCGCGGCCCGGAGTCTGGCCGTCGTTCCGGTCGGGCTGACGGACCACCGGCAGGGCCTTTTTCCGCTCCGCCTGATGCGGAGGGAGGAGGCCCGGGATCTGGTCCGGGATCTGGAACTGATCGGCTCGCATTATCTGAAAACGCTCGGGACGCGTTTCGTTTTCCCGGCGGACGAACTCTACAGCGAGGCCGGGCTTCCGGTTCCGCCGGAGGACGATTACGAGGGCTATCCGCAGATCGAGAACGGCATCGGTATGATCCGCCGGCTGACGGAGGAATGCGCGGAGGCTCTTCCCCGGGTCCGGGAGGAAGCCGGATCCGGAACCCCCGTGAAAAGGCGTCTGCTGATCCCGACGGGCGTCTCCGCCTATCCCTATATCCGGGATCTGGCTGCAAAGTACGCCCCGGAGGGTACCGAGACGGACGTTTTCCCGGTTCCCAACCGCTTTTTCGGCCCTTCCGTGACGGTTACCGGGCTGATCGTCGGGCGGGACCTGACCGAGGCCCTGAAGGGCCGCAGCGGGGACCGGGTTCTGATCTCCTGCAGTATGCTGCGGGAAAACGAGGACCGCTTTCTGGACGGCATGACGGTTCCGGAGGTTTCCGCCGGGACGGGGCTCCCCTTCCGGGTGGTTTCCCGCGCCGGTGAGGATCTGGTCCGGGCTCTTTACGGAATGTAATACACGGAAATCAGGAGGAAATATGGCAAAACCGCTCGTGGCCATCATCGGCCGCCCCAACGTCGGAAAATCCACCTTTTTCAATAAAATGGCCGGAAAAAGAATCAGCATCGTCGAGGATACGCCCGGCGTCACCCGCGACCGGATCTATACGGACGTCGAGTGGCTGGGCCGCGGCCTGACGCTGATCGACACCGGAGGAATCGACCCGAAGAGCGACGACGCGCTGCTCAGCCAGATGCGGGAGCAGGCGGAGATCGCCATGGACACGGCGGACGTCATCTGCTTCTTCACGGACGCCCGCGAAGGACTCACGGACGACGACCGGGAGGTTGCCAACCTGCTCCGGCGGACGAAAAAGCCCGTGATTCTGGTCGTTAACAAGATCGACTACCCAGGCCTCAGCGACAGCCTCTACGAGTTCTACGAACTGGGCCTGGGCGATCCCGTCGGCATCAGCGGCGTGAACATGCTGGGCTTCGGGGATCTGCTGGACGAGATCTTCGCGCGTCTTCCGGCCCTCCCTCCAGAGGAGGAGGAGCGGGAGCACGTGCTTCAGCTGGCGATCGTGGGCCGCCCCAACGTCGGAAAAAGCTCGCTGACCAACCGGATCCTGGGCCAGAAGCGCTCCATGGTCTCCGACATCGCGGGTACGACCCGGGACGCCATCGACACGCTGTACACCGCGCCGGACGGGACGCTTTTCAACATCATCGACACGGCGGGAATCCGCCGGAAGCGCGCCGTGGAGGACGAGAGTCTGGAGCGCTACAGCGTGCTGCGGTCCATCGCCGCCATCCGCCGCTGCGACGTGGCCGTCCTGATGATTGACGCGAACGACGGGGTGACCGAGCAGGACACGAAAATCGCCGGCCTTATTCAGGACGAGGGAAAGGCCGCGGTTCTGCTGGTCAACAAATGGGACGCGGTGGAAAAGGAGACCGGCACTCTGGAGAGGACGAAGAAGCAGATCCTGAACGATCTGAAGTTCATGGATTACTGCCCGGTTCTCTTCGTTTCCGCGCTGACGGGCCAGCGGGTTCACACCGTGCTGGACCAGGTAAAGGCTGTCTACGCTTCCGCCTGCCGGCGGATCACCACCGGCGTGCTGAACGACGTGCTGAACGAGGCGGTCAACGCGCTGCAGCCTCCGCTCCAGAGCGGCAGAAGGCTGAAGATCTATTATGCCACGCAGCAGGGAACCTGCCCGCCGACCTTCATCTTCTTCGTGAACGACGAAAAGCTGATGTTCTTCGCCTACGAACGGTATCTTGAAAACTATTTCCGGAAGTCTTTCGACTTTACCGGAACGCCGCTGCGTTTCATCCTGAGGCAGCGGAAAAAGGAGGAAAACTGAGCCATGATCAGCCGTATCGGACTGTATCTGCTGGCCGGCGTCATCGCCTACTGCCTGGGTTCCGTCTCCGTTGGCATCCTGGTTTCCCGGGCGGCGAAGGGGCCCGATCTCCGCACCGTCGGCAGCAAAAATACCGGAGCCAGCAACGTGCTCCGGACCATGGGCTGGAAATACGGCCTGCTGACCTTCGCCGGCGACAGCCTCAAGGCGGTGCTCGCGTGCTGGATCGGCCGGGCGCTGACCGGCTCCCCTCTCGGAGCCATGTTCGCCGGGCTGCTGGTGATCATCGGCCACAACTGGCCCCTGTTCTTCCAGCTGAAGGGCGGAAAAGGCGTCGCCAGCAGCTGCGGCGTGATGGTCTTCTGCTTTCCCGTTCCGGCGCTGATCTGCTTCGCCGTGACCGTGGCTGTCATCGCCGCGACGAAGTATATCTCCCTCGGGTCCATGACCATGCTGACGCTTTACGCCGTGCTGGTCTCGGTCCGGCACAGCGGAGGGGACTGGCGGATCATCCTCTGGGCGGTCGTTCTCGCCGTCCTCTGCATCGTCAGGCACCGGGCCAATATCGGCCGTCTGCTGCGCGGCGAGGAGAACAAATTCGGCCAGAAAGTGAAAACCTGACCGGCCGTACGGAAGGAGAAACGACCTGTGAACGGCGCTGAAAGAATCCGTAATTTCTGCATCATCGCGCATATCGATCACGGCAAGAGCACGCTGGCGGACCGCATTCTGGAACAGACCGGAGTCTTTGAACGCCGGGAGATGGTGGACCAGATTCTGGACAGCATGGAGCTGGAGCGGGAGCGCGGCATCACGATCAAGAGCAAGGCCGTGCATATGGAATATAAGGCGAAGGACGGTCAGACCTATACGCTGAACCTGATCGACACGCCCGGGCATGTGGACTTCACCTACGAGGTATCCCGCGCGCTGGCAGCCTGCGAAGGCGCGCTCCTGGTCGTGGACGCCACCCAGGGAATCGAGGCCCAGACGCTTGCCAACGTCTATCTCGCGCTTGAGCACGACCTTGAGATCATTCCGGTCATCAACAAAATCGACCTGCCCTCCGCGCGCCCGGACGAGGTCCGGGCGGAGATTGAGGACGTAATCGGCCTGGACGCCGGTTACGCGCCCTGCATCTCGGCCAAGACAGGCCTGAACGTGGACCAGGTGCTGGAAGCGGTCGTGGAGCATATCCCCGCGCCTGAGGGGGATCCGGACGCTCCGCTGCAGGCGCTGATTTTCGACGCCTTCTATGACAACTACCGCGGCGCGATCTGCTTCGTGCGGATCAAGGAAGGAACCATCCGTCCCGGTATGCGCATGCGGCTGATGGCCACCGGCGGCGAGTTCGACGTGGTGGAGGTCGGCATTTTCTCCCCGGGCTACGAGGCCCGTCCGGAGCTGAAGGCCGGCGACGTCGGCTACGTGGCCGCGTCGATCAAGGACGTGAGCGATACCCGGGTCGGCGACACGATCACCGACGCCGCCCGTCCCGCTTCCTCGCCGCTCCCGGGCTACAGGCACGTAACCCCGATGGTTTACTGCGGCATCTATCCCGCCGACGGCGCGGACTATCCGGCGCTGAAGGACGCGCTGGAGAAACTCCGGATGAACGACGCCGCTCTCTCCTTCGAGCCGGAGACCTCCGTCGCGCTGGGCTACGGGTTCCGCTGCGGCTTCCTGGGCCTCCTGCATATGGATATCATGACGACCCGGCTGGAGCGGGAGTTCGACCTGAACCTGGTCACGACCGCCCCGAGCGTGATCTATAAGGTGAACAAGTCGAACGGGGAAACCGTCATGATCGACAACCCCGCGAATCTCCCCCAGCCGACCGAGATCGCGGACATCGAGGAGCCATTCGTCCACGCGACGATCTTTACCCCTCAGGAGTACGTGGGCACGCTGATGGACCTCTGCCAGGACAAGCGGGGAATCTTCCTGGACATGCAGTACGAGGGCAGCCGCGTCAGGCTGAACTACGAGCTGCCGCTCAACGAGATCATCTTCGATTTCTTCGATCAGATCAAAAGCCGCAGCAGGGGCTACGCCTCCTTCGACTATGAGATGAAGGACTACCGGAAGAGCGATCTGGTCAAGCTGGACATGCTCCTGAACGGGGACCTCTGCGACGCTTTCTCAATCATCGTTCACCGGGACAAGGCCTATGCCCGGGGACGGAGCATCGCCGAAAAGCTGCGGGACGTGATCCCGCGGCAGCAGTTCGAAATCCCGATTCAGGCGGCGATCGGAGGAAAGGTCATCGCGCGGGAAACCGTGAAGGCCATGCGAAAGGATGTACTGGCGAAATGCTACGGCGGCGACATCACCCGGAAGAAAAAACTTCTGGAAAAGCAGAAGGAAGGAAAAAAACGCATGCGCCAGTTCGGCACCGTCCAGGTCCCGAGCGAGGCGTTTATCGCTGTGCTGAAAATGGATACCTGACCGCGTATTCCGCCGGTTTTGATTTTTCTCCGGAGGAGTCCCTGTGCTTTTCCGGCCACCGGTTCATTTCCCTGGAGGACCGGCGGGCTCTGCCGCCTCTGCTGGACGGCGCGCTCGCGCAGGCCCGCGCGGAGGGAAAGCGCGCGTTCCTCTCCGGCGGCGCCATCGGCTTCGATACGCTGGCGGCGCAGGCCGTGCTTCGGCTGAGGGAAAGGGAGAAGGACGTCCGGCTGGTGCTGGCCCTGCCCTGCCGGGAGCAGGCGGACCGCTGGACCGACCGGGACCGGGAGACCTGGCGCGGGCTGCTGGAAAGCGCGGACCGGGTCGTGTATGTTTCAGAGGCGTATTTCCCGGGCTGCATGCAGAAGCGGAACCGGTTTCTCGTGGATCACGCTTCCGCGTGCTGCTGCTTTATGAAGACCTGCCGCGGAGGCACCTGGAACACGGTGTCCTACGCGTACGACAAAGGCCTGGCCATCCGGAATCTGGCGGCGGAGCTTCGATAACCATGGAACTGTACGTACACCTCCCCTTCTGCGTGAGAAAATGCAGATACTGTGATTTCGCCTCTTTTCCGGGCCTTGAGGGAAGCGTGGAGGCTTATGTGGACGCGGTTCTGCGGGAAGCGGAACTGAGACGGAACGAATGCCCGGAGCCGTTCGACACGGTTTATTTCGGAGGCGGCACGCCCTCCCTGATTCCTCCGGCCGCGCTGGCGCGGCTGATCCGCGGGCTGAAGGAGCGTCTGGATCTCGCCTCCGTCAGGGAATGGACCTCGGAGGCCAATCCCGGGACCGTGACGAAGGAATGGCTGGATACCGCCCTGGAAGGCGGCGTGAACCGCGTATCCCTGGGCATGCAGGCGGCGCAGCGGAGTCTGCTTTCGATGCTCGGAAGGATTCACTGTCCGGAGGACACGGAGCGGAGCGTGAAGGCCGCGCGGGACGCGGGCTTCCGGAACGTGAGCCTGGACCTGATGTTCGGCCTTCCCGGCCAGACGGCGGACGACTGGACGGAGACCCTGGAGGCCGCGCTGGCGCTGAATCCGGAGCATCTCAGCGCCTACGGGCTGATCCCCGAGGAGGGAACGCCGCTGTACGAAGACCTGCGGTCCGGAAAGCTGAGCCTTCCCGAGCCGGAGGAGGAGCGGGAGATGTACGGCGCGCTGCTCCGGACCGCGGAAGCGGCGGGCTTCCGCCAGTACGAGATCTCGAACTTCGCCCTTCCCGGATTCGAATGCCTGCATAACGCCGGATACTGGCGGCAGGTTCCGTATCTCGGGCTCGGTCTGTCCGCCGCGTCCATGACGGAGGTCCGGAAAGGCCCGGACGGCATGCGGTACGTCCGGCGGACGAACGTCCGGACGCCGGAGGAGTATATGCGGGGCATCCTTTCCGGAACCCCGGCTCTGGCGGAAAAAGCGGAGACCGCGCCGGAGGAGGCGCGCTTCGAGACCATGATGCTCGGCCTCCGGATGAACCGGGGCGTCGGCGAACGGGAGTTTTCTGCCATGCACGGCGTTTCCCTGGAGGCCTGCTTCGGGGAAAGGCTCCGGGCCCTTCGCGGCAGGGGGCTGGTTCTGTACGAAAACGGGTTCTGGCGCCTGACGAGGGACGGCATGGACCTTCAGAACACCGTGCTTGTGGAGCTGATGGACTGAGAAAAACCGAAACAAATCCGCCCGGCAGACGCCGGGCGGATTTTCCCGTTCAGTTCAGCGCGACGCGGATCTCCTTCTCCTCGAAGAATCTCCGCGCTGCGCGTTCGACAGCCGTGCGCTCCTCTTCAAGCAGGGGATCTTCCATCAGCTCCCGGACGGCCCGCGCGGCTTCGTCAAGCAGCCGGGTATCCCCGTCCAGCAGGAAGCCCTGAAGCGCCTCCCCGCTCTGGCGCGTGCCCATCAGATCCCCGGGGCCTCGGATCTCCAGATCCTTCTGCGCCACGGCGAATCCGTCGTTCGTCTCGCACAGCACCCGCAGTTTCCGTCCCGAGGAGCTCAGCAGAAAGCACCAGCTTTCCCCGCCGCCCCGGCCGACCCGCCCGCGAAGCTGGTGGAGCTGGCTCAGGCCGTATCTTTCCGCGTTCTCGATCACCATTACGGCGGCGTTGGGAACGTTGACGCCGACCTCGATCACCGTGGTGGCCACGAGGACGTCCAGCGCTCCTTCCGAAAACCGCCGAAGCACCTCCGCCTTTTCGTCGCTCTTCTGCGCGCCCCAGGTAAGGCCCACCCGCAGGTCCTTCAGCACGTCCCCCGTCAGTTCGGCGTACAGCGCCTTCGCGCTCCGGACCTCGTCCAGCGCCTCGCTGTCCTCGACCAGCGGGCAGACGACGTAGGCCTGCCGCCCCCGCGCGATCTGTTCACGCAGGAAACGGTACATATCCCGCCGTTTTTCCTCCGGCACCAGGCGGGTCTTTACCGGAACCCGGCCCGGCGGCATCTCGTCCACGACGCTCAGATCCAGGTCCCCGTACAGGATCAGCGCGAGGGACCGCGGGATCGGCGTCGCCGACATGACCAGCACGTGGGGCGCCTTCTGATCCTCACCGATCCCCTTCTCCTGCAGCCGGCTTCTCTGCCGGACGCCGAAACGGTGCTGCTCGTCCGTGACCGCCAGCCCGAGCCTCCGGTACTCGACGCCGGCGCTGATCAGGGCGTGCGTGCCGAAAACGGCGCCGCAGGTTCCGTCGGCAAGCTCCCGGAGCGTTTCCCGGCGCTCCTTCGCCTTCGTGCTTCCCATGAGCAGGCGGCACCGGATTCCGAACGGCTCCAGAAGGGATACGGCGGCCTCGTAATGCTGGCGGGCCAGAATCTCCGTCGGCGCCATCATCGCGGACTGGAATCCGGCGCCGTGCGCCAGGCAGATGGCTCCGAAGGCCAGCGCGGTTTTCCCGCACCCGACGTCCCCCTGAACCAGCCTGGACATCGCCCGGTCCCGCCCGAGATCGTCCGCGATCTCCCGCAGCACCCTCCGCTGGGCGCCGGTCGGCGCGAAGGGCATTTTCTCCCAGAAGGCTTCCGCGTCCGCCGGGTCCAGCTCCATGGCCCATCCCGGCTGCGCCTCGTCCCGCCGCATCGCGACGCCCGTCAGATACATCAGCATGTTTTCAAAGCTGATCCTGCGGCGGGCTTCCTTCAGCCGCTCCAGCGAATCCGGGAAATGCGTCTGCCGCAGCGCGGTACGCAGGTCCGTCAGCCCGTGTCTCTCCCGGAAGGAGAGCGGAAGGGTTTCGGGGCAGCATTCGTCCGCGCCTTCCAGGGCCTCGCGGATCATCCCCCGCAGCGTTTTCGCCGGGATCCCCTTTACGGGCCTGTAGACGGGCGTCCATCCGGGCTCCGTGACGAGGACGGGGTTCTGCATCTGCCGGCGCCCGTTTTTCACCGCGACGCGTCCGAAGAGAAGGATCTCCTTTCCCACCGGCAGCTGCTGCGTCATCCAGGGCTCGTTGAACCAGCAGAGCGGAAGCGCGTCCCCCGCCGCGTCCCGCAGTACCGCGGTCACGCGGCTGAGGCCGTGGAAGTAGGCGATCTTCGGCTTTTCGGCCACGGTTCCCCGCACCGCGGACGCGCCTTCCCCCAGCTCCCGCACAGGCCGGGCCGTCTCCCGGTCCTCGTAGCGCAGGGGAAGAAAATACAATAAATCGCGCAATGAGGCGATCCCCATTGCGCGCAGACGCTCCAGCCGGGAAGGGCCGAGCCCTTTCAGATCGGAAAGCTCCATGTGAATTCTTACTCCACGGAAATCAGGTAATAGTACAGGGGCTGACCGCCGTTGTGGTATTCCACGTCGCAGCCGCCGTAGATTTCCGCCAGCTCCGCGGTCAGCGCCTCGGCGTCCGCTTCCTGCACGTCGGCGCCGAAGTACACCGTGATCAGCTCGTCCTCGTCGGTCACGACGTTCTTCAGGGTCTCCAGCGCCACGTCGTGGATGGAGTCGCCGGAGAACTCGATCTGTCCGTTGTGCAGGCCGATGATGTCCCCTTCCTTTATGGCGATTCCGTTATATTCGCTGTCCCGGATCGCGTAGGTGACCGTGGCGGTCTTCACGTGCTCCGCGGCCTTGCCCATGCGGGACGCGTTCTCTTCGGGATCCAGATTCCCCTGGAAGGAGATGGCCGCCGCGATGCCCATCGCCACGTTCTTCGTCGGGATGACGCGCACGTCCTTCTCGCACATCTTCGCGGCCTGGTTGGCGGCGAAGATGACGTTCCCGTTGTTCGGCAGGACGAAGATATGCTCGGCGTGCACCTTGTTCAGGGCGCTGAGAATGTCGTCCACGGAGGGGTTCATCGTCTGCCCGCCCTCGACGACCTGATCCACGCTCAGATCCCTGAAGAAAGAGGTGAACCCGGCTCCGAGAGAAACGGCGACCATGCCGTATTCCTTATCGGGGACGCTGCTTTCCGGCTCCTCTTCGGCCGCGGATTCCGCGCCGGCCGGG
>ONXY01000246.1 GCA_900321945.1 uncultured Eubacteriales bacterium
GGAATGGCGCTGGGCGCCCTGTGCCAGACGGTTTCCGCGGTGCTGGTGAACTGGCTCGTGATGATCCCGTTCTACCGGAACGCGTTCCACATGCCCATGGAGACCATCGTCGGATTCGCGACGAAGGTGCTGCCCTTCGTGGACACGGAAGCGGAGTTTTATTTCCTGACCTGCGCGCCGTTCAACCTGCTGAAGGCGGCGGTCATCAGCCTGATCACATTCCTGATCTACAAGCCGCTGTCTCCCATGCTGCACGACAGAGGATAAGCGCGGGGGCCCGGACGGCGGATGGACGACCGGCGTCCGTTCCGGAGAACGGGGAAAGGACAGAATCCGGATGACTACGAACAGCGCGGAGGAGACGCGCATCCTGGGGGAACGCCTGGCGGAGGAGCTGAGGGCAGGGGACGTGATTCTGCTCGAGGGACCGCTCGGCGCGGGCAAGAGCGAACTGGCCAGAGGCGTCGCGAAGGGGCTGGGCGTGACGGAAACCGTCACCAGCCCCAGTTTTACGATCCTGAACGCCTACGACAGCGGCCGCCTGCCCCTGTATCATTTTGACTGGTACCGTCTGCAGGACCCGGAGGAGCTGTATGAGCTGGGCCTGGAGGAGTACCTGGGAGGGGACGGCGTGGCCCTGGTGGAATGGCCGGGACAGGCCCCGGAAGCACTGCCGCGGGATTTCCTGATGATCGAGATCCTGCCGGAGGGGGAGAACAGAAGAACGTTCCGGACGCGGCGGCACGGCCGCTTCCGCGGACTGAAGTGGGACGGGGAGGAAGCATGAAGCTGCTGACGGTGGACACCTCGGGACCGGTGTGCGGCGTATCGGTGACGGAAGGGGACCGGGTGCTGAGCGAATATACCGCGCGGAACCGGAACACCCACAGCGCGAGCCTGATGCCGATGACCGAGCGCTGCCTGGAAAGCGCCGGACTGACGCTGGAGGATATGGACGCGCTGGCCGTTGTGACGGGCCCCGGAAGCTTTACGGGCGTGCGGATCGGCGTCGCCACGGTGAAGGCGCTGGCGCATGGCTCCGGGAAACCCTGCATCGCCGTCAACGCCCTGGAGGCGCTGGCCCGGTGCGCGGCTCCCCTCTCCCTGCCCGGACTGGTCTGCCCGATTCAGGACGCCCGGGCCGGGCAGGTTTACGGCGCGGCTTTCCGGCGGGGAGAGCGGGTCATGGAGGATACGGCGGAGCGGCTGGAGGAATATCTGGACCGCGTGCGGGCCCTGGAACCGGAACAGTGGCTTTTCACCGGAGACGGAGCGGAGGCGCACCGGGAAAGAATTCAGGAGACGATGGGCGCCGGAGCGGTGTTCGCGGACGGGCTCTTCGGGTATCTGCGGCCTTCCGCGGCGGCGCGGCTGGCGCTGGAACGGGGAGAGAAAACGGACTATCTGCATCTGCGCGAATACTATCTCCGGCCGCCGAACGCGGAAAAGAACAAAAAGCTGCTGGAGGCCATGCGCCATGGATGATCCGGTGATCCGCAGGATGACGTCCGGGGACGTGGAGGCGGTGGCGGCCATCGAGAAGGCGGTCTTTCCCAGACCCTGGAGCGCGGAAAGCTTCCGGCGCGAGGTGGAAAAGAACGTGGCCGCCCGGTATCTGGTGGCGGAGAAGGACGGAAAGGTCATCGGCTACGCCGGGGCCTGGGTGGTGCTGGACGAGTGCCACATCACCAACATCGCCGTGGCGGAAAGCGAACGGGGACGGGGATACGGAAAGAAGCTGGTCCGGGCGCTGATGCAGTACGCCTCCAACCTGGGAGCGGCGTGGGCTGACCTGGAGGTCCGGGTCAGCAACGAACGGGCGCAGCATATTTACGGCGAAGCCGGCTTCGTTTCCATCGGGAAACGGAAGCGGTATTATGAGGACAACGGCGAGGACGCCTTTCTGATGGTCTGTCAGAATATGCCGGAAGCGGAGGAGGACTTCACGGAGCCTCCCCACCCGGCGTCCGGCGCGGCGGATCCGGAAAAACGGGAAAGCGAAGGGGAAGAAAGGTCGGACTGATCATGATCGGGAAAATCAGGAAGTGGCTGATCCTGGCGCTGATTCCGGCGCTGTGCGCCGCGCAGGCCGCCGGCCTGAGCGGAAGGGCCGCGGCGGCCGCCTCCGAAGCGCTTCCGGCGGAGCCGGCCGGACCGGCCGAAACCGCGGAGGCGGCTTCCGTCCCCGGAGAGGCGCAGGACATCACGGCTTCCTGCGAGGTCAGGGTCTGCTCCACGCCCTGGAACAACACGCTGATCACGGACGGGAAATACACCAGCTACTGGGACAGCTACAAGGTCCGGAACCCCTGGGTGGTCATCCACTCCGCGCAGCCCATGTACGGCCTTTATCTGTGCTTCCGCCGGCTGCCCTCCTCCTTTGAGATCCAGGTTCCCGGGGAAGAGGAGGACGAGTGGGTTCCGTACCGTCAGGGGGACGTCCGTTTCTATCATACCTATTACGACCTGGACGGCGTGTACGACATCCGGATTCAGTCCACCCAGAGCGGCGCGCACAAGATGGGCTTCAACGAGATTTTCGTGTTCGGGGAGGGGAAGACGCCCTCCTGGGTCCAGCGGTGGGAGCCGGCGGAGGAGAAGGCGGACATCCTTTTCCTTTTCGCGCATCCGGACGACGAGATTCTGTTCCTGGGCGGAGCCATCCCCACCTACGCGGCGGAGAAGGGAAAGCGGGTCGCGGTGGCCTACCTGTCCTACAGCAACACCACCCGCCGGTCGGAGGCGCTGAACGGCCTCTGGGCCATGGGCGTACGGCACTACCCGGATTTCGGCGGCTTTCAGGACAAGTTCAGCAGCAAGGCGGAGGACGCCTACAAACACCTGGGAAAGCAGAAGGTGCAGGGATGGGTGGCCGAAATGTACCGGAAATACCGTCCCGAGGCCGTCGTGACGCACGACCTGAACGGGGAGTACGGCCACGGCCAGCATAAAATGGTCGCGGACGCCGCGGTCCGATGCGTGGAATACGCCGCGGATCCCTCAAAGTTTACCGGTTCCGCGGATCAGTACGGAACCTGGCAGGTGAAGAAGCTGTACGTCCATCTGTGGGGGGACGAAAGCAGCCAGACCCGGTTCGACTGGAACGTTCCGCTGGAAAGCATGGGCGGGAAAACCGGGCTGGAGCTCGCGAAGGAAGCGTACGCCCTTCACGTGACCCAGGAAAACGCCAAGGTGAAAATCAACAGAAAATGGCATCTGCTGAGCGTGGAGGAGACCGGAACCGTGTTTTCCAACACGACGTTCGGACTGTACGCCTCGACGGTCGGGCCGGACGAAACCCATACGGACTTCCTGGAACATATTGAATAAACCGGAGAGAAAAACGGCATGAAAAAAACATCCCTGCTGGTGATCCTGCTTCTGCTTCTCGGCGTCTGCGCCGCCGCGCTGGCGGACGACGCCCCGGAGATCACGTCCGGCTGTCAGTTCGAGCTGTCGGGGGTGAAAAGCCTCAAGAACCTGACGGACCGGAAATTCACCACCAATTCCGAAAGCAAGTCCGTGAAGCATCCCTCGCTGACCATCGAGTCGTCCGAACCGGTCTGCGGCCTTTACCTCTGCTTCCAGCAGAAGCCGGACAGCTATGAGATCCAGGTCAGCCGCGGAAACGGATGGGAGACATGGGCCGAAGGAAACGAATACGTCCACGCGTTCTACGCCCTGGACGGCGTCCGGTCGGTGCGCGTTTACGCCTCCGGGGACGCGAAGCAGACGATGGGCTTCAACGAGGTGTACGTGTTCGGCGAGGGAAGAATTCCGGACTGGGTGCAGCGCTGGGAGCCCACCCCGGAGAAGTCCGACATTCTGTTTGTCGCGGCGCATCCGGAGGAGGAGCTGCTGTACTACGGCGGCGCCATCCCGTACTACGCGGCTGAGCGGGAGCGGACCGTGGCGGTGGCGCTGATGAGCTACGCCAACACCAGCCGCCGCAGCGAGTTTCTCAACGGACTCTGGTCCATGGGCTAC
>ONXY01000065.1 GCA_900321945.1 uncultured Eubacteriales bacterium
CCGGCGATCACGGCGCGCAGCATGTCGTGCTGGCGGGTGACGGCGTCGGATGCTTTCTGCAGCGCAGCAAGAGAAGCCCTGCCGTGCCACTTTAGCAGAGCTGACTGATTGAAATAATCGGGTTTCGGGAATTCCAGGTCTTTGAAGTACAGGAAGATCGAGGTGTCTTCAACGACGCCTTCAAAAGGCGCCTGGCTTACGGCGGCAGCGGCACCGGAAAGATCCGCAGGTTTCATGGAGACAGCAAGCTTTCTCGCAGTGCGGCAATGCATGACATCGCTTACGGTCGTGACAAAGCCTTGTTCCCGGAGAAGACCCACCAGGCGGATTGCACGGATCGAGTCTCCGCCGAATTCAAAGAAGTCATCCGTGACACTGAAAGGAATACCGGTTCCGGCATCATGCGTTCCGGCATCATGCGTTCCGGCATCTTGCCCCAGGACCTTCGCCATGGCGGTCGCGGCAAGCCGTTCTTTTTCCGTGGCCGGCGCCGTATAGTCAGAGCGATTCTTATTCTTATGTGATTTCAGAAGGAGTCCGGGATCCGGGAGCGCCTTGCGGTCGATCTTTCCGTTCGGGGTGTGCGGCAAGGTGTCGAGCTTCAGGAAGAGGCCGGGCACCATGTAATCCGCGAGACTCTCGGACATATGCGCTTTCAGGGCCGCCTCGTCGAAGCCGGAGGAAACCGGAGCGGAAGCGCCGGATCCACCGGCCCCGCCAGACCTGTCGGGAGTGTCGGAATCGCCTGCAATCGTATAATATAAACAGAGTGTCCCGTCCCGCACTTCGGCGGCGGCCTGCCGCACACCGGGGAACCGGAGGGCGCTGCTTTCCACTTCGCCGAGCTCCACCCGGAAGCCGCGGATCTTCACCTGGCCGTCGATCCGCCCTGCGAATTCCAGCTGCCCTTCTTCATTCCAGCGGGCCAGGTCCCCGGTCCGGTAGACGGGAACATTTTCCCCGTCCGGAAGATGAAGCTCTGTAAAAACCTTCGCCGTAAGCTCCGGCTGTTTCCAGTATCCGAGCGCCAGCTGGGGACCGGCAAGACAAAGTTCGCCGGTTTCTCCCGGCGGCAGGAGCGAAAGCGTATCGTCGACGATATAAGCCGCGCAGTTATAAAGGGGGCGGCCGATGGGAATGGTCTTATATTCCCGACCTTTCTCCAGTTCGTAGTAAGTCGCGTCTACCGTGAATTCCGTGGGGCCGTAAGCATTGTACACGTGCCCTGTCGTCCGGGGGATGCTGGTCATGGTTTCGCCGCCGAGGCATATGTAGTCGAGCTCCAGTGTTTCGTCCATGCCGAGGAGCTGCCCGAAGCGGGTCGTGTAAGAACCGCCGTTGATACGGTGGTCTTTGAGGAAACGGCGCATCTCGTAGATATCCTTCCGCACCGTTTCCGGGACGATGAACAGAGTACCCCCCGCTGTCAGCACCGGGAACAGATCCTCCACTGCAGCGTCAAACGCAAAATTGGAGTGGAGAGCGATCCGGCTGTGCGGACCTAACCCCCAGCGATGGACGATAAAATGCACGAAATTGGTCAGAGCGCGCTGCGGGATCACGACGCCCTTCGGCTTGCCGGTGGAACCGGAAGTATAGATCATGTAGGCGGAACGGTCCGGCGCACAGAGCGAAAGAAGAGAAGATGAGTCCACTTCGCAGAGCGAAGAAGAAGAGAACGAGTCCGCCGTACAGAAAGCAACGTCCGAGGCTTGTTCGAGTGCCTCCTTCAACATCTTTTTGACGCTCTGCTCGGTCAATGTGAGCCGCGCTCCGGAATCTTCCATCATGTAGGAGATCCGGCCGACGGGATAGTCGAGATCGATGGGCAGGTATGCGGCCCCGACTTTGTGGATCGCCAGTACCGCCAGGGGGAATTCCTTCACCCTCCCCATGCGGACTGCGATATATTCGTCCGGCTTAACGGCCCCGTCGGTTCGGAGAGAACATGCAAGCGCATCTGACAGACGATCCAGTTCCCCGTATGACAGAGAACCATTTTCCGCGATGACCGCTTCCTTGTCCGGATGAAGGGCCGCTTCCTTCCGGAACAGGTCCACCCAGGTGAGGGACTGGTCATAGTCCAGCCGCTCCCCCTTGGACAAAGAAAGTACCCGTTCCAGCATGTTCTGATCCAGCATAACTACCTCTCTGATTGTTTCTTCAGTGGGTGAAGGCTCCGCTGAGGGCGCTCGGCGTCCAGTGGACGCCGGTTCAGCGCCGGCCGAAGTGAAACGTAGAGCGCACGCACGCTGTCATTATCATACCATAAGAAAGCGGCATCTGGCTCCGTCTTTCCATAAGCAAGACAGAGTCAGGTGCCGTTTTTCCATAAGCAAGATAGAGTCACGACTCTTCTTTCCATTAAGAAAATCTGAGTCAGGCCTCTTCTTTCTGTTGATTGAGGATAGCCAGAGTCAGCTCATCCGGCTTTCCGCCGAAATATTTGTCGAGGACCGCCCGGAACTCCTTGCAGTCCGGGTCCGCAGCCTGAAAGAGCGTCATGCAGGAACGGAGCTTCAGGTCGTCCGGCGGGCCCATGACATAGGACGCGTCATTCGACTCCAGGGAAAGCAGCGCCCCGCAGATCTCCAGCAAATGGGCGCGGAGCGTTTCATTTGCCAGGTACTCTTTTGCCTCTTTAAGGTCGCGGACCGCATACTCGCGGGAAATGGACGTCCGTCCGAGTCCTGCGATCTGCGGGATCTCCCACCAGGACCAGTGCGAATACTTGTAACCGCCGCGGAGCTCCCGCACAGCAGTCTCATGCGTGCGGGACTGGGCAGTAAGGAAACGGGTTATATCGCTCATGGGTGCCTCCTTTCATAATTTTTGGCGCATGGATACTCGTGACTTCAGTCATGAGAGGAAATGCGCCATAAACCCCTTTCCCCCGAACATACATTCGCGTTCCTGCCTCTTTTGTGTTATAATTATCTTAAGGAGGCAGCGAACTGATGCAGCAGGTACTGACCATTAA
>ONXY01000559.1 GCA_900321945.1 uncultured Eubacteriales bacterium
AGGCCGCGGAAGCGTTCATCAACTTCCTCTCCCGCCCGGACAACGCCGTCCGCAATATGTATGTGATCGGCTACACCTCCGTGATCGCGGCGGCTGAGGACGGCCGGATCTTCGAATACCTCGAATGGAACTACGGCGCCGAAGAGGAAGAAGAGGAGACGGAAGAGAGCGCGGAAGGCGAAGAAACCGGAGAGACCGGAGAAGCCGGGGAAACCGGGGAAGCGGAAGAATCCGAAAAGGCCGAAGAAACAGAGGAGACCGGGGAAACAGAAAAGACCGGGGAAGCGGAAGAATCCGGAGAAACAGAAGCGACCGGTGAAGCCGAAGCGGCCGGGGAAACGGCCGAAGGCGGAGAAGAAACCGACGAGGAAGCCGAAACCGTCACGTACGACGTGAGCTATTTCTTCGCCGGGGAAGACAGCGAAGGCGAGTATGTGCTGACAGTGGACGCGGAGCAGCTGAAGCGGCAGCTGTCCGCCCAGTATCCCTCCCGGGAAGTGATCAGCCGGGCCTCCATCATGGTGTACTTCGACAAGGAGCAGAACGAGCTGATCAACCGCATGTGGGTCCGCATCCGCTGCTTCAATATCAATTCGGTTCCGACCTGGGTATGGATCGCCATCGCGGCGGTGATCGCCGCGGGCGTCATATTCGGCCTCAGAAGGCGGGCGGTCCGGAACCGCCAGTACGAATAACGGCGGTATCGCATGAACCGAACCGCGGCTGTTCCCCATAGAAGGAACGGCCGCGGCTTTTTTTCTGTTTCCGCTTGCATATGGCCTGTGTTTGTTGTATAACTCATATATCGGGAAAAGCAAAACGCACGCATATATAGACAGCCCCCGGAACGCGGCGATCCGGTATCCCATGCCGGAAATCGGCGACAGCGGAAAAGAGAACGGAAGGACAAAAACATGGAGAGCTTTCAGATTGATAACGAAACAGGCGCCATACCGGAAAACGCTGTCCTGATCGACCTGCGCGAAGAGGAAGACTACGCGGCGGGGCATATCCCCGGCGCACAGCGGATTTCAGCGGGCTCCCTGCGGGAGGAGATCCGGCGGATCGCGCGGTTCAACACGCCGATCCTGCTGTACTGCTATACCGGCAAGAAGAGCGGTCCGGCGGCGGAAATGCTGCAGTCCCGGGGCTACGTGAACGCCCGGAGCATCGGCGGGATCGAGGCATATACGGGCAGGCTGGAGCCGGAACTGACGGTCCGCGAGCTCCGGGCGAAGAAAGGGCTTTCGCAGGCGGCGCTGGCCCGGATGATCGGGGTCCGACAGCCGACCGTGGCCGCGTACGAGGCGGGAAAGGCTTATCCGGGGCCGGCTATCCGCGACGCGATCCGCCGGCTGCTGTTTGTGACGCTCGTCCCGCCGGCAGCGGAGACATCAGAGGACGGCGGCGCGCGGAAGGGGCGGAAAAAGGCTTCCGCGGGAAAGAAGACGGTCCAGGTTCAGACGGTCCGGGAGGTGCGGAAGGCGCATCACCTGACGCAGGCGGAGTTCGCGCGGTCCCTGGGAATCTGCGCCGGCAGCATCGCCGCGTACGAAGGCGGCCGGACGAAGCCGGGCCCGAAAGTAATCGCGAAGATCCGGGAGGTTTACGGCGCGGAAGTGTCCGCGGCGGCGCCGGAAAAACACGCAGCGAAGAAAAAAGGCGGGGCGGCGGATGAATAAGGCGCCTGAAAGCCCGGCACGGCCGGCAGTGCGGATCATCCGCAGCACGCGGAAAACCACGGCGATCCAGATCGCGTCGCCGGAGGAAGTGATCGTCCGGGCGCCGCTCCATATGCCGGAGCGGGAAATCCGCCGGCTGCTGGAAGAAAAGCGCGCATGGATTGAAACGCATCTGGAAAAAGCCGCCCGGAAGGCGGAGGAAAGAAAAGCGCAGCCCGCGCTGTCCGCGGAAGGACTCCGCCGCCTGGCGGACATGGCGCTCCGGGAGATTCCGGTGCGCGTGCGGCAGCGTGCCGCGCAGATGGGCGTCACATACGGGCGGATCACCATCCGGAACCAGCGGACCCGCTGGGGCAGCTGCTCCTCCGCGGGCAACCTGAACTTCAACTGTATGCTGATGCTCTGCCCGGACGACGTGATCGACTACGTCGTGGTTCACGAGTTGTGCCACCGGAAGGAAATGAACCATTCGGCGCGGTTCTGGGCGCTGGTCGCCTCGGTCCGCCCGGATTACCGGACGTCCAGGAAATGGCTGAAGGAACACGGACCGGGCATTCTGGCCCGGATGAAATAACCGGCTCACGGGAAACGCAGGAGGAAAGACATGGGTTTATTCGACAGGATTAAGGCGCTGTTCGCGGGGAAAAAGGAACCGGAACGGAAAGAGGCGGAACAGCCCGCCGCGGAACAGGGCACCCGGATGAAAAAGGCGTGCAAAAAATGCGGCAAGATGTTTTCGTATGATACGACCTGGGACTTTATCCCGAACTACTGCAAGGACTGCAAAAAGCAGTTCGCGCAGGAGAAGGAGGAGAAACAGCGGGCGGGCGCGCCGCGGAAGATCCGGCGGAAGTGCAGGGAGTGCGGCAATTTCTTCTCCTTTCCCAATACGATCGCGCACTATCCGAATTACTGCCCGAACTGCCGGAAACGCCACCAGGCAGCCCAGAAGGCCAAGTATGCCGGCAAGGGAAAGAAAGCGGACAGCTGAGCCGCGGAAGCGGCACGGCGGA
>ONXY01000417.1 GCA_900321945.1 uncultured Eubacteriales bacterium
GAAAAATCCGGGTTTCCCACGCTTCGGATACCTCACCTTTCAGTTTATCCCCGCGTACCCGTTTTGTCAAGAAAACGCCTCCGCGCCTGCATTAACGGGGCGCGGAGGCGGAATCCGTCCGGTCCGGAAAAAAAACAGCGGCGCCGGATCCGCGCCGCCTTTTCGGGATCAGTCCCTTCCCTTCATATCCTCTCCGGGGATTTCGCGTTCCGCGCCGCGCTCCATCTCTCCCGTGCTTTCGCTGACGATATAGCGCGGCCGGCGCTTGGTTTCCAGGAAAATCTTGCCCACGTATTCCCCGATGACGCCCAGGGAGATCAGCTGGATGCCCCCCAGCAGCGCCACCGCGATCAGGGTGCTGGCCCAGCCGGCCACGGCCCGTCCGGCGATCCACGCGATCAGCGCGTACAGGATCAGCAGGAAGGAAGCCATGGAGATGATCACGCCCAGACCCGTGATGATCCGGATCGGCTTCACCGACAGGGAGGTAATGCCGTCGAAGGCCAGCGCCAGCATTTTCCTGAGGGGATAATGGCTTTTCCCGGCCAGCCGCTCGTTCCGCTCATAGAAAACGCTGGTGCTTTTGAATCCCACCAGGGGGAACATCCCGCGAAGAAAAATATTCACTTCCCGGAAGTTCGCGAACTCCTTCAGCACCCTGGAGGAAGCCAGGCGGTAATCGGCGTGGTTGTAGACCGTTTCCGCCCCCATGCCTTTCATCAGCCTGTAGAAGCTCTGGGCGGTAAACCGTTTGAAAAAGGTGTCCGTCCGTCGGGAGGAACGGACGCCGTACACAATCTCGGCTCCGTCCAGATACGCGTCCACCATCTGATCCATGGCCCGGATGTCGTCCTGGCCGTCGCAGTCGATGGAGATCGTGATGTCGCATTTGTCCCGGGCCTCCATCAGCCCGCAGAGCAGGGCGTTCTGATGCCCCCGGTTCCGGGAAAGGCACAGGCCCTGGAAATGCGGATCCTTCGCGTTCAGCTCCTGTATGATCCGCCAGGTGCCGTCCCGGCTGCCGTCGTTGACGAAAAGAATCCGGCTGTCCTCCCGGATCTTCCCCGCCTCCGTCAGGCGCTCCAGCTCCTCCCGGAACATCGGCGCCGTCAGGGGCAGAACCTCCTGCTCGTTATAGCAGGGAATCACAATAAACAGTTTCGGCGGCTTATTCATCGGCCCCTCCCGTTTCCTTCGTGTCCAGCTTGACCACGTACTGGGGGCTCCGGTTCATGGTGACGAAAATCCGGCCCACGTATTCCCCCACCAGCCCCATGACGATCATCAGCATGCCGAAAAGCAGCAGCAGCATGGCCATCAGGCTGGTCCAGCCCGCGTCGATGGCGTCCCGGTGAATCAGCTTCATGACAATCAGCGCGGCGCCCAGCAGAAGGCCCAGCAGCGACACCGTGCTGCCCATCACCGTGGCGATGCGCAGAGGCTTGACGGAGAAGGCCGTCAGGCCGTTGGTCCAGAGCCTGAACAGCGTGAAGAGCGTGTACCCGCTCTCCCCCTCCGTCCGGTCCAGCGTATCCACGTCCACGTTCCGGTACCGGGAGGTGGACTGGATCGCCAGGCCGTCCACATAGGGATAGGGGCTTTCGCAGCGGACCATCTCCTCGATGACGAAGCGCTTCGCAGCGTAATAGCTGGAAAGATACAGCTCCCGCGGTTTTCCCAGCAGCCAGGAGAACATCCGGTTCGTCATTTTCGACCCCAGCACGCGCCACGCGGCCTTCTTCGCCTTCGGTTCGCTGGCGTAGACCAGATCGTGCTCGCCGTCAATGGCGTTGATCAGGCGGAACATCTGTTCCGGCGGGTTCTGCCCGTCGTCGTCCAGGGAGACGACGATATCCCCCGTAACCTGGCGGTATCCCGCCATCAGGGCGGCATGCTGACCGAAGTTCCGGCTGAAGCAGAGGCCCCGGATCTTCGGGTTCGCCCGGCTCAGGCCCCGGATTGTTTCCCAGGTTTCGTCCGGCGGATTGTCGTTCACGAGAATGATCTCGTAATCCCAGCCCGGATGGGCGGCGAAAACCTTCTCGATCCCGGCCGTCACCTTCCCGACGGTCCGCGCGCTGTGGTAACAGGGTATGACGCAGCTGACCTTTTCCATCTCCAGAACCCTCTCTTTTTCTCCTCCGCCCCGCGGAACCGGCGCGGGATTCCTTTCCCGGCGCTTTCCGCGGTCAGCTTCCGAAAAACTCCAGCACCGACCCGATCACCCGGTTCCGGTCCTCTTCCTTCATGCCGTAATACATCGGCAGGCGGACCAGCCGGTCGCTTTCCGCGGTGGTATACCGGTCCTCGCCGTGGAAGCGGCCGAACTTCAGCCCCGCCGGCGCGGAGTGGAGCGGCACGTAGTGGAACACGCAGTTGATCTCCCGTTCGTTCATAAAGCGGATGAACCGGGTTCTTTCCTCCAGGGAAGCGCATTTCAGCCAGTACATGTGCGCGTTGTGGACGCAGCCCTCCGGCACGGCGGGCAGCTCCGCCCTTCCCCGCTCCCGCAGGATCCGGAAAGCCTCGTGATAGGCGTTCCAGGTGCGCATCCGGTCCTCCGTGATCCTGTCCGCCTGCTCCAGCTGGGCCCAGAGATAGGCCGCGTTCAGGTCGCTGGGCAGGAAGCTGTCCCCGTAGTCCACCCAGTTGTATTTCGCCACCTGTCCCCGGAAGAACTGGGAACGGTTGGTGCCCTTTTCCCGCAGGATCTCCGCCCGCTCCGTGTCCCCCTCCCGGTTCAGAATGAGGGCTCCGCCCTCCCCCATGGAGAAGTTCTTCGTCTCGTGGAAGGAATAGCACCCGAAATCCCCGATCGTTCCCAGCGCCCTGCCCCGGTACGTGCTCATGACGCCCTGGGCCGCGTCCTCCACCACCAGCAGCCCGTGTCTCCGGGCGACGTCCAGGATCGCGTCCATTTCGCAGGCGACGCCGGCGTAGTGCACCGGAACGACGACCCGGGTCCTTTCGGTGACAGCGTCCTCAATCAGATTCTCGTCCAGGTTCATGGTGTCCGGACGGATGTCGACGAATACCAGCCGGGCTCCCGACGGCACGAAGGCGTTGGCCGTGCTCGAAAACGTGAAGGAGGGAAGGATCACCTCGTCCCCGGGCTTCAGCCCGCAGAGCAGCGCCGCCATGTCCAGCGCCGAGGAGCCGCTGGTGGTCAGCAGCGCCCGGGGCGCGGAGAACCGCTCCTGCAGCCACGCCGCGCAGCGCCGGGTAAAGGGGCCGTCCCCGCTGATATGCAGGTTCTCCACCGCCCGGCGCATGTATTCCGGCTCCCGGCCCGTAAAAGGGGGCACGTTGAAATGAATCATGGCAAGCTCCTCCGTTTTCCGGTGTTTTTGTATTATACACAGATTTCCCCCTCCCGTGCAAGGGGGCCAGACGGCCGCAACGCAAAACCGGCCGCCCTCCCTCTCCGGGAGGCGGCCGGTTCTCCGTTTTCTTATTTCGCGTACTCGGTGCTGCGCGTCTCCCGGATCACGTTCACGCGGATCTGACCGGGATACTCCATCTGCTCCTCGATGCGCTTGGCGATCTCCTTCGCCAGGATGCGGATGCCGTCGTCGTTGACGTCGTCCGGCTTGACCATGATGCGCACCTCGCGGCCGCTCTGGATGGCGTAGCACTTGTCCACGCCGTCGAAGCTGTTGGCGATCTCCTCCAGCTTCTCC
>ONXY01000039.1 GCA_900321945.1 uncultured Eubacteriales bacterium
ACGCTGAAAAAGCTGGAAGGCGTAATCGACGTCTATCTTCCGGATCTGAAGCATTACTCCTCCCGGATGGGCGCTCTCTGCGCCGGAGCCCCGGATTATTTCGACGCCGCTTCCCGGGCCGTCGCGGAGATGTGCCGGCAGACCGGTTCCCCGGTCTACGGTTCCGACGGGATCATGACCCGGGGCACCCTGATCCGCCATCTGATTCTTCCTTCTCTGACCGGCGAGAGCATGAAGCTGCTGACCTGGATCCGGGACAGCCTGCCCGAGGGCACTCCGGTCAGCCTGATGCGCCAGTATGTCCCCTGCAACGACGTCCGGATCCCGGGACTTCAGCGGCGGGTCACGGACCGGGAATACTCCCGCGTCCGGGATCATATGGCCGCGCTGAACCTTCCCGGTTTTCTGCAGGAGCCGGATGCCGCATCAGCGGATTTCATCCCCCTGTTCAACCGGGACGAAAGCTTCGTCTGAATCCGCCGCCGCTCGTGAAAGATCGGCCCGTTCCTTTCCGGCGCGGGCTTTTTCTGTAAAAACTTCCTGTTTTCCCGTGTTCCGTCCTTCCTCCCGGGGAGGGCGGTTTTTACGCGGACGGACCGGCCGCCTCCAGATCCGCGGCGATCTCCTCCGGAGAAAGCGGGGTCCAGTGCCCGGTCAGGCATATTTCCGGGCTGATTTTCCGTACGGTCTCCGCCAGCTTCCGGGCAGACGCCGGGTCCACGGTCCATTCGGGAAGAGTGCCGCAGGTGCTGTCGCCCAGGAACAGCGTCCTCTCCCCGGGCGCCTCGACGAGGGTCGAATCGTCCGTGTGCGGAGCCTCCGCCTGAAAGATCCGGACGGGGCAGTTTCCCGCGTCCAGCAGCATTTCCCCCCGGAACACCAGGTCGGCCGGGGTGACGACGACGGGCTTCCCGTCCCCGTATTCCCGGCGGATCCTTTCGTCCATCTCAAGGAAAAAGGCGGTTCCCTCCCGCTCAAGCCTCCGGCGGAAATCCTCCAGATACCGGTTCGTTCTCTCATTGGCCAGGCAGAGCCCGTGCGCGGCGTGCATGGCGAAGGTATGATCCCAGTGCCAGTGAGTCAGAACGGTAAGCTCCGGCAGCGGCAGTCCGGCTTCCTCCAGCGCTCCGTAAAAAGCCCGGATGTGATCCGCCGAGTGTCCCGCGTCCACCGCCAGGCTCCAGCGGTCTCCGCGGATATAGCCGAGGTTCGGGCGGTCCCGTTCCTCCTCGAAGGGATAAACCCAGATCCGTTCCGTCAGTCTGTTCAGTTTCATCCGGCAGTCTCCCTTCCGGCGGGCCGGCGGCGCGGAGTGCTTTTCCGCACCGGATTTTCCGGCGCCTGAACCGTGTGAAATCGCATATCGGATACCCGTCTCCGCGGAGCGCATTCCGCTTACTGGAAACCGGCGTACGTCCAGTTGTTCAGATCGTAAACGTAATCCTTAACCGTATACCAGTCGGACGGCATAAAAGTCGTCCCCGTGTTGTGTTCCGGGTTCGACTCATGGTTCATGGACACATACTGCGCCTCCGCCTTGTATGCGCTTCCCTCCAGGGGCCTGCCCGTAAAGGGGTTGCTGCCGCTCTCCAGTACGCCGTGAACCGCGAGCCACGGCGTGTCCGCGTTGGTCATGAACGTGAAATCCGTTTCCGGTTCCCCATGCTGATTAAAATCCTTCACCATCAGCAGCGCCGCGTAATGCATCACATCCTCCCCTTTCGGAAGGATCATGTCCGGCATCTGCCCCAGGATCCAGCCGTGATCCGACACCACGATGATTCTCGTGTTGTCGTACACCCCGTTCTCCTTCAGATAATCAAACCAGTCTCCCAGCAGCATGAACGCCGACATATTGATCTGGTAATTGGATCTCTGAAGATAGTTATCGCCCGTAATCGGAAGCACGCCGGCCGAAAACCGGTCCCAATGGTCTCTGTCGTATTCCGTGTTGTCCACAAAATAGGCGGGAACGTAATCCGGTTCCTGCAGCATCGTCATATAATGCGTGATCATCGTCTCGAACAGGTTCAGCGTTCCCCGGCCGTCGTCCCGGATCTCCGTGTAGTCTCCCAGCCGCTTCAGAATGGTGTAATCGTTCAGGAAATCCCAGTCTATTCCCTCCGCTGTGGAATCGGTGATCACAACCTGCGTCTGCATCTGTCCGCCCATTACCTGGTTGTACAGGCCCATGTTATACAGGGTTCCGTACGCCGCGAGAGGAGAGGCTTCGCTCAGGCCGTAACAGAAGAAATTACGGAGCCAGACATCGCGTTCTTTTTCGGCGGAAAACTCCCTGCTGCCCCACATTTCGGCGTCGCAGACCCGGCAGTCCGGAATACCGTCGTAAAGCGACAGATCGGCCTGCCATTTATACTGCCCGGCAAACGGAGGGGAACACACGCTCACCGTATGACCCTCCCGGCTGAACATCGTCGGAAGGACCAGCAGCGCTTCGTTGTGCTTGTCCTTCAGGAGGCGGTCCGGCTGCTGATTCATCTTCCGGGGCGTGTATTCATAGCCGCCGAAAAGCCCCGGGGACCCGAAAAGCGTATGCGCGCCGTGGGAAAGCGTGTTCGGGTACCAGGTAAACCCGTCGAATTTTTCCTTCAGTTCCGGTTTTTCTCCGAAGATAACCGAAGGATAGCTTCCGATCGCTCTGTCCAGCATGATCACGACGACGTTTTTCCCCGTTCTGCTCAGCGGAACGGATACGGGGTTTTCCATCTGTTTCCCGTACAGAGCAGCCGTCTCCCGGATCGTCGGCTGCGATATCAGGAGGTTCCGTACGCCCATTCCTCCCAGCGCGAGCGCCCCGGCGAGGCAGAGAATCCTGACCAGTATCTCCGACCGGATCAGTATGATGCCGAGAATCAGCCCGGCTGCGCACAGAACGGCCAGATTGATCAGAATCTGTTCCGTATTCAGAACGGGAATGACGTCGTACCGAAGCATCGCGGACAGATTGCCGCGGTCCGGCCTCATGGTCATATACTGGACGACCATCAGGCCTCCGGCGGTCCACATGGCCAGCTCCATCCCTTTTTTCGTTCTCCTGCTGCCCAGCAGATAAAAGACGCCGGACCAGACCACAAAAAATCCCAGCGCGTACAGAAAAGCGTGGATAACATACCAGGCCGGGTTCACCAGCATCGCGTTGACGAATTCAGAAGGCGAATCCGCCAGAATGGAAGACGGAATCAGCAGTCCGGTCAGCACGGCGGTCAGGACGCCGCTGAGGAAAAAGCATCCCGGAGACGGATCTTTCTCCGGCCGGCGCCGGGACCGGACCGCTCCTTTTCTCTTCAGAACGGATGCCAGCAGCGGGATCTGCATTCCCAGAGCCAGGATCGCGCCCGCCGCCTTCCATTTGACGGACGGCCCGGCCGTCAGGGAAGCCGCCAGAACAGCCGCTCCGGCGGCGGCGGCAGTCTGCCGGAAATGCTTTTTCAGCCAGACGTTCCGCATAATGACGTTCTTCACAAGAGAAAACAGATTGTTGAGCGTCCAGTACATCGTCAGCCCGGCCGGAGAGTTGTACAGCAGCACGAGAAAGACCGCCGCCATGCCGTAAAGCTGAATCCTGCTCTTCAGCGGAGCGCCGCGGGTGTATACGGTGCCGGAAACCGCGTTGATAACCGTCATCAGAACGGGCAGCAGATTGACGGTCCGTCCGCCGGCTGCCAGCAGCCCGTCCGGCGCTCCCAGATCGCGGATCGGTCCGAAGGGCATTCCGTGCAGCAGTTCCAGTCCCGACAGGAATCTGTAGGCGGCGATAAAAAACGGAATCTCCAGCAGAAGCGGAAGAGCGCCTTTCAAAGCGCTGAGAGGGCTGTAATGATTCTGGCGGTAGAAAGTCTGCTGAATCATGAACCGTTCGTCGCCGTGAAAGGCGCTGCGGATATGATTCAGAACCGGGCGCATCTTCTGTTCCGCCGCGATGGCTTCTTCCTGAATGACGTCCGCCCTCCGGTAAAGCGGCAGCACGAGAAAATTCATCACCAGGCTCAGGATGACGATGGACGTTCCCGCGCTCCCCAGCCGGTACGCCAGGGAAAACACCGTTTCAAAAAGCAGCTTCAGCGGCCCCAGCAGAAGCGTATCCAGCATGGTTCCCAGCGTCATGACCCTTTCCTCCCTGAGTTCTCCTCTCTCTCCCGCGCGCATGTCTTTCTGACGGTAATGAAAAGAAGCCACAGACAGCAGAGAATGTTCGCCATGACCAGGAAAACCCACGGCATGGTTTCCGTGCCGAAAAGATACTGTCCGTAAGTCTGCAGGTCGATGATCAGAAGACCCAGCGCGGCGGGGAGGATCTCATAATGCAGGAAGCAGGCGAAAACCGCGAAGATCAGCACGGGATACGCGTACCGCTCATGCATCGCCGGCAGAAACAGAACGCAGATATGCATCATTGCGGCGGCGGTCAGAAGATGCGTCCCGGCATTCAG
>ONXY01000158.1 GCA_900321945.1 uncultured Eubacteriales bacterium
CCTGGTGATCCTCTCGAAGGAGACCGTCCGCAATCCCGTGCGTCTCAACGAGCAGCTCGACCGGTATCAGGTGAACCTGGCCTTCCTTTCCCCCTCCATTCTTCGCGTCATGTCCGGCGGTCCGGCGCAAAGCCTGAAAATACTGGTGACCGGAAGCGAAGCGGCGAACGGCGTATGGTTTGAAGGGATCCGGCTGATCAACAATTACGGCATGAGCGAAGCCGGATTCCACGTGGCACAGTTTGAGATAGACCGCATGTACGACATCACGCCTATCGGAAAGCCTGTTTTCGGGGATATACACATTCAGCTGCTGAATGAGGACGGACAGGAGACGCCGGACGGACAGGCGGGCGAGATCTGCTTTGACAATCCTTTTTTCCGGGGGTATGTGAATCTGCCGGAGGAGACGGAAAAAGTTCTGCGGGACGGCGTGTTCCATTCCGGCGATATGGGAAAGCGCCTTCCGGACGGAAACATCGTGGTGACCGACAGGCTGAACACGATGGTAAAGATCAACGGCAACCGTGTGGAACCCGGAGAGATCGAAGCGGCGATGCGCAGGATACCGGGAATACGGAACGCCGCCGTACGGGATTTTCAGGGGGACCGCCGGCAGGTCTTTCTGTGCGCCTATTATACCGCCGGCGAGACAATTGACGAAGGAGCGCTGCGGACCATCCTGAAGCAGTCTCTGCCACACTATATGATCCCCGCTTATTTCATGCAGCTGGATCACATTCCGCTTAACAACAACGGAAAAGTGGACCGTTTCGCCCTGCCGAAGCCGGATATCAACGCGAAAGTCAGAACCTACACCGCGCCCGGGACGCCGCAGGAAGAGGCGATCTGCAGAGCTTATGAAAAAGTGCTGCACGTTGACCGGGTCGGCGTGAACGACAATTTCTTTGAGCTGGGAGGCGATTCCCTGTCCACCGCGCTGGCCGCGGCGGAGCTGGAAGCGCTGCAGGTGGATTACAAGGATATCTACACCTGGAAAACGCCGCGGGAGATCGCCGCCAGGCTTTCAGAAAAGGATCAGGCGGACCTGGATACACTGAACGGCGCCGCGCTCAAACGGGATCAGTACCTGACGCCTTACCAGACATACTTTTATGACGCGATCCTTTATACGCCCGGGCAGACCGTCATGAACAACCCGGTCAGCCTGCGCTTCCCCGGGGAAGCGGTTGATCCGGTCCGGCTGAAAAGCGCCCTGGAAACCGTGTTTGCCAACTATGCCGTCTTCAGCACCGTCATGTCGCACGACGGGGAAGGCGTTCCCGTCATGCGCTGTGTACCGGGCAGGATCGTCCGTCCGGAAATCCGGGAGGTTCAGGAACACACGGCCGATATGCTGATGGAGCTGGTACAGCCGTACCGGATGAACGGGGAACTGCTGTACCGGTGCAGGATCTGCAAAACGCCGGCCCACGTGTTTCTGGATCTGGACACATGCCACCTGATCAGCGACGGATCGGCCATGGCGAATTTCATGTCCGAGCTCTTTGCGGCATATCGCGGAGAGAAGCTCCGGCAGGACCATTATTACTACTATCTGGAAAACCAGTACCGCAGACGCAGGGAACTGGAGCAGGAAGCGGACGCCGTGCTGCTGATGAAGCGGTTCAGCTGTGAAGAATACCTGTGCAATCCAAAACCGGAGCGGATTTCCAGGCGGACCGGGAACGGACGGTTTATGAGCGCCACGTCCCGGACTTCGGGTGAGTTCGGGAAGGGATGCGAAACGCTGCGGACAAGCATGGGCAAGCTTTTCGTCGCCGCCGGCCTTATCGCGTTATCCAGACTCAGCGGCGAATCCAAAGTTACGGTGGAATGGACTTATCACGGGCGGGATGAAAACTGGAAAAAGGACCTGATCGGGATGACGATCTCCTCTGTACCGGTTGCGGTCAATATGGCGGAGATCCGTTCACCCGGGGAGCTGCTGCGGGAGATTGACGAGCAGAATGAACTGGGCATGCGCTATTCAGACCTTTCGCCCGGCAACAACGGGGTGACCCCCGGAGAACGGGACCGGATGATCGTCGTATATGAATCCGGGTTCGACATGAACGCGTACCTGCCCGAAGGAACCACGGCGGAATACGCTTACGACAGGATGAACGGAGTGTTTACAAGAGCTCAGATCATTCTCTTCAGCGTTTCCGACCCGAACGCTCCGATTCCCTTTTATCTGAATTATGATTCCGAACTGTATACGCCGGCCCTGGCGGAGAGATTCTGCGGACTGTTTAACGACGCTTTGGTCTGGATGATTTCAGGAGGAAAAAAATGAGCGCCAGAGTGATGGAAAAATATATCGCCGAGGGGATCCGCGCGCTGGAACTTCTGGAGGATTCCGGCAGGCGGGGCAGAAGCATCAGCATGGAAACGCTGATGCGCCTGATCCGGGCGAACGAGGACACCGAGTACGGGAAAAAATATCATTTCCGGGATATCCGTTCCTATGCCGATTATGCCGGGATGGTGCCGTTTTCGGTTTATGAGGATTATGAGCCGTACATTGAGCGGATGCTCTGCCTCGGCCAGAAAAATCTGATCACGGCTGACGAAATCGTCTATTATGCCCATACATCCGGCACATCCGGCGCGTCCAAGATGATTCCCTGTACGCGGAGCGCCCTGGATATTCTGTTCACCATGGTGTTTCAGCGTGTGTTCGGCCTTTACGAGCTGTCCTGCAGGAGCAGGGGCGGAACCGGTATGCCGGACTGCAAAGGAATTAACCTGATGGAATCAAGGATCGGCTACACACCC
>ONXY01000455.1 GCA_900321945.1 uncultured Eubacteriales bacterium
CCGCCTTCTTCGACGCGGACCGTCTCAACGATCTCATGAACGACTGGTTCCGCGTAACGGAGCTCGCCCCCGCGGCCTGACTCCGCCGGCGTAGTCCGGTGCGGTTTATAGGGATTTTCGGTTTTTTCGGGATTCGGCTGCCAGGTCTCTCCCCCGCTGCGTATCAATATATGTCAGGCGGATCAGCCGCCTGACCGGAAAAGAATTAAAAGGACCGGAGAGGAGATAGAGAAAATGGAAAAGAAAATGATTTCAGGCAAAGAACCGGAAACGATGGAAGAGATTTCGAAGGAAGTCCTGGAGGCGGTCACCGCGGGTGAAGGAGAGGCTCCCGCCTGCGCCTGCGAAGTCTGCGGAAAGACTTTCAAGACCGTCCTGGCGCTTGCCTGCCACATGGCCACGCACTCGGGCAGGGTGAAATAACGCGGAAAAGCCGGAAGCGCGTACGCCGGCATACCGGCGGGCCGTGCCGCGCCGGCGGATCCGGGAACCGGAAAGCCGCGGTTTCCGGGCCTGCCGGACGCCTGATCATATAAAGGACTGAAAACCCCCGGCCGGGCTTCCTCATCGGAAGCGCCGGCCGGGGGTTTCTGTTCTTTCCCGCGGGCGGATCGGAATCCGCGGAAATCCGCGCGGACAATAAGCCGGTCATGAAAAAGGTCCGTTTCGTCAGCCCGCGGTATCCCGGGCCGGAAACGCTCAGGGCTGGTCCGCGGCGTCCGCGTCTTCGGCGGCCAGCTCCAGGAGAGCCGTCAGGGGATCCTCCGCGTTGTGGCGGATTTCACAGACCGCGGCGGTCCGGAGCATGATCCGGCTGAGAACCAGCTCCTCCGTGTTTTCGGCGCGCACGGTTTCCAGCCCGTCCGCGAACAGCGCGCGCGCTTCCTCCAGAGCGGCCGCTTCCTCCGTGCCGTCCTTGATGCCCGCCGATTCCTTCAGCGCGTCGTATTCCGCGTTCAGCGCTTCTGTCCAGACCGCTTCCGCCTCTTTCAGATCGGTCAGGGGAACCTTCCCCGCTCCCGGCAGTTCCGCGAGCTTTCCGCAGAAGGTGACTTCGATTTCCGGCAGGCCTTCCAGGAGCCCGGTCCAGGCGCCGAAGCAGAAATCCTCCTTCGCGCCGGCCGGAGCGCTGAGAACGCTGTTCGCGAGTTCCGGCGGCCGGAGGCCGGAATACAGGGTGTTTCCGGAGGACAGGAGCGCCTCCAGCATGTCTCCCTCCGGCAGTTCCGTCTGCGCGGCTGCCGCCGGCGTTACGGCTTCCGCCGGGATGGCCGGTACGGAAACCTCCGGCTTGGCGGAGACGGCGTCCGTGGATTTCGCGGCGTTCTTTCCGTCCGCGGCCGGCGAGGCGGCCGAAGCCTTCGGGGATTCCGCCGCCGGGTCGGGAATGGCGGGCGGGATAATGGACATTTTTTCGGCCTTCTTATCCGCCTCGGGAATCCAGTCGCTTTCCGCAGGAGCGCCGCTCTCCGGGTTCGTCCCGTCTCCCTCTTCGGGAATCCAGTCGCTTTCCGCCGGGGCGCCGCTCTCCGGATCCGTTCCGTCTCCCTCCTCGGGAATCCAGTCGCTTTCCGCCGGGGCGCCGCTCTCCGGATCGCCTTCGTTTTCCGCTCCGGGACCGGCGGAATCGGCTTCGCCGGGTGAATCCCCGTCGCCCGTATCCGCGGGGGGAACCGGGATTCCGGGCCTCAGCCAGAGGATCGCCTGTCTGGATTCCCGGAAGGGCTCCTCGTCCCCCTCGTTATAAACCGCGAACGTGTAGGTGCAGGTATAGCCGTCCTCCGCCAGCAGGTCCTCCGTCAGCGTAATTTCGAACTCGTCCGCGATGGCCGCGGTGTCATAGGCGCAGTCGGTGTATTCCTTTCCGCCCGAATCCCGGGTAAAGGATACTTTATAAACGGGTCCGCCGGAGTAGATTCCTTCGGCGCGGATCAGGACCTTGTCGCCGGGCCGCCAGCCTTCCCCGGGGGAGGAAGGGCCGTTCAGAGCCTTCACGGTACCGGTGATCTCGTCCTGAACCGGCAGCGGATCGCCCACTTCCCACTTTTCGTGGATGACGTCGGTCGTCAGCGTTCCCTGCCGGCCGACGGCCTCCGCCCCGAACAGGTATTCCCATTCTCCCCTGACCGCGTCTTCCTCGTTCAGCGGCACGTCGATGACCACGATTCCGTGTCCGTCTTCGCCCATGTATATGATCCCGCCGTCCAGCCACGGCCCCTTGAACCGCAGCCGGTAATGCGCGCGGAAGCGCGGGGGCATCCTGTCGCCGGTGTAGTACAGGTTCAGCACGACGGGGATGGTGGTGCCGGGGGGATAGGGGCCGGGAACGTACGACGCCTTCAGCTCGGCCTTTTCCTTGTCGGTATAGAGAGGCAGGTAGGCGGTGTTGGACCGGATCAGCGTGCCGTCCTTCAGCTCCGCCTCCGCGGTCCAGGCGGCGCAGTACACGCCTTTATTCCGCGCGGAGGCGGGGATACTCACTTTCAGATTGGCCTCGGTGTTCTCCGTGTACGATGGGGAATTGGCCAGCCAGCAGACGAAGCCCTTCGCGCCGTGTCCGAAGTCATGGAAGGCGGTGCTGGCGGTATTGCCGGTTTCGCGGTTTGCGCCCGTCGCGTAAATCCGGACCCATTTGATGGGCTGGCTGGTGTGCGGCGTCATGGTGACGGTGCAGGGAATGGTGACGCCGGTCATCCAGTATTCCCGCGGCTCTGCGGGAGCGGCGGACAGGGTGATCTTTTCCTCCGGCGGTTCGTCGGTAATGGGCAGGATCATCGTCGCGCGCGGGGAACGCACGGGCAGGCCGCTCTTTTCAGCGGTGCCCGTCGCCTCGAAATCGATCTCCACGGTCTTTTTCCCCAGATCCTCGGGCCGGATCCGGTAGGTATAGACCGCTTTGGCCGTGGCGCCGGGTTCCATGAGCGTTCCCTTATCCACGGGGCCGGGCTCTCCGAGAATCTCCTTATCCTGTTTATAGGATCCGGCCAGCCCGACGCGGACGTCCCGGACCCCTTCGGTTCCGTCGCTCGAAACCGTGAAGACCAGGGTGACCGTGTCGTTCAGATAATAGGCGGATTTGACCGGATCCCGGGTGAAGACCATATTCAGCCGGGCCGGGTTCCAGCTCTGCTCCAGAATTTCGTAGGACAGGGAGACCGGCAGGGATTCGACGGTTTCCTTCCCGCCCTTCTGGTTGTAATAGGTTCCGGTCAGGTAAAGGTTCAGGGAATACCCGGCGGGCACGGCGTCCTTCGCTTTTTCCGCCGGCACGTGCGCGACGCCCGAGAACTGGCTGCCCGCGTTCATGGAAACGGTGAGCGGGATCGTCTTCGCCGCGTACGTTTTGCCCAGCATCTGCTGCTCGCAGACCAGTTTGACGTCCCGGATGTCCGTGTTGCCGTCGCTGTCCACGGCATAGGGGATGTCCATGTTTTCGCCGGGATAGGCGAAAACGGAATAGTTTTCTTCCGGAATGCTCAGGTAAAGGTACGCCGCGTAGTCGTTGACGGTTTTGGACGGAGGCGTTTCCAGCGTAACCGTCGGGTAGGTGAAGGGCGGGCCGACCGTCGCGGTCTCCTCCTCTTCGGACTTCTCGTATATGCTGCGGAGGCGTACGGTCACCTCCCGGTCCTTCCACCCGAGCTTCTCCGGATTCAGGGCCATGTAGTAAGTGAAATCATAGCTCTGTCCCGCGGAGAGGGTATAGATCATCCAGTTCTCCTTCTGATAGGAGTCCCCGTCGGCGCAATCGATTCCGATGAGGGAATAATCGTCGAAGCTGTCCAGCGTCAGGCGCATTTTCACCGGAACGACCGCGCCGGTGTAGTAGGCGCTGTCGTTCTTGGGCTTTTCCAGAACCGTGAGGCTCCGCTCGGAAGGAGTGAAAACCGGCGCGGCGGCTTCATCCCCGACCCCGGAGGGCAGGTTCGAAGGCAGGTTGTACAGACTGATGGTTACGGAGGAATTCAGGGCGTCTTCCGGCAGGTCCTGTTCCTTCGGGGCCGGGACACCGAGCATCTTCAGCACGCCCGGCCAGGCGATCCCGTCCTGCTTCAGCTTGTTCTTTTTCTGGAAAGCCTTGACGGCGCTTTTTGTTTTCTTTCCGAAGGAGCCGTCCACCGGGCCCGGCTTGTATCCCGCGTCGGTGAGCGCC
>ONXY01000087.1 GCA_900321945.1 uncultured Eubacteriales bacterium
GGAATTTACCCAGCCCGCGGGTCCGGCGTCCACGTCGTCCGACAGGAAGCATTCCGCCCAGCCGTCCTCCTGCCTGCACACGATAATCCTGTCTCCGTACCGCAGCGCCTGCACCGCCGCGGAATCGGCGGCGGGCTCTCCGCGTACGGTCAGGCTTTCGCACAGCACCACGGCCTGCAGCCCGATCTGCCCCTCGCCATAGGGGGGAAGGATCTCCGCCCGAACCGCCGCGACGCTTCCGGCGGCCAGAATCAGCAGGGCCAGAGCCGCCGCCCGGATATGTTTTCTCATTTTTCATGTCCTCCTTACCGATCCGAAGATGAACGGTGAATCCGGCCGTCCCTTTTCCCGCCTGAATTCAGGAGGCCGGGAGCCGCGGCGCGCCGATCGGCCGCCCGGAACCGTTTCCGCGGTCAATCATATCACAGAATCCGGAAAAACGGAACTGTCCGCCGTCCGGGATTCCGCGGCGGCAGGGAAGAGGCCCGAGGACGGAGAATACAGAATACGGGAACTGACGGACGCAGCGGGGCATTTCTGCCGTCCGCCGGATGAAGAGCGTATAAACAGACGGCAGCCGGTATTCCGGCGCCCGCGGCGATTCAGAAACAGAAGGAGGAACGAAAATGGAAGATATGAAGAGAACACTGACCCAGGACGAAATGGAGAAGGTAACCGGCGGCACCCGGAGAAAGGTCAATACAGGGGTGGACGGCCTGGACGCGGCGCTTCGGAGCAGCCCCAGCAAGAAAGCCCCGCAGATCGGCCATCTTCCGAACGGCACCGAGGTGGATACGGTAACGAACGAGCGGATATACGATCCGGAATCCGACAGGCATTTTGTCGAGGTGACGACACAGGACGGCAGGACGGGATGGATCGCTTCCTCCATCCTCGGAATGCGCCGCTGACGGAAAGCGGGAGCGGGAAAACCGGAGGCGGCGAAACGCTCCGGACGACAAAACCGGAAAGGATGCGGTCAGCATGAGTTATATTCCGTCCGAAAAGCGGTATGAGACGATGACTTACCGGCGCTGCGGAAGAAGCGGCATTCTGCTGCCGGCGGTTTCCCTGGGGCTGTGGCACAACTTCGGGAACATTACGCCGTTCGGCGTTCAGCAGAGCCTGCTGCGCACCGCGTTTGACCACGGAATCACCCATTTTGATCTCGCCAACAACTACGGGCCGCCTTACGGGGAGGCGGAACGGAACTTCGGCGAGCACATGGACCGGGACTGGCGGCCGCACCGGGATGAGCTGATCATTTCCACCAAGGCCGGGTATGATATGTGGCCGGGTCCCTACGGAGACCACGGCAGCAAAAAATACCTGATCGCCAGCCTGGATCAGTCGCTCAGAAGAATGCGCCTGGACTATGTGGACATCTTCTATCATCACCGTCCGGATCCGGAAACGCCCATCGAGGAGACCATGGAGGCGCTGGACCGGATCGTCCGCAGCGGAAAGGCGCTTTATGCCGGCATATCCAACTACTACGATCCGAAACAGGCGGAAACCGCGATCCGGACGCTGAAGGCGATGGGAACGCCGATGCTGATCCATCAGCCGAACTATTCCATGTTCAACCGCTCCGTTGAGAACGGTCTGGGCGACGTGCTGCGGAAGGAAGGCGTGGGCTGCATCGCTTTCGCGCCGCTGAGCAACGGGCTTCTGACGGGAAAATACCTGAAGGGCATTCCGGAAGACTCGCGGGCCGCGCGCGATCCGCGCTACCTGAAACCGGAATCCATCACCGAAGAGAAGATCGCGAAAGCGGCCGGACTGAATGAAATCGCCGCCGCGCGCGGGCAGAGCCTCGCCCAGATGGCGCTGCAGTGGGTGCTGCGGGACAGCGTTGTCACCTCCGCGCTGATCGGAGCGAGCCGGCCCGAACAGATTACGGAAAACGTGAAGGCCCTGGACTTTCCGCCGCTGTCCGCCGAGGAACTGACCCGGATCGACGGCATTCTGCAGTCCCCGCAGCCGTGACGGAACGCCGCGTCTCCCGGACGGAAGAAAAAAATCCGCGCGGGGAGGAATCCGGGAGAGAAACAACGAAAATTATAAAATTAGGAAAGATTTCCGAAATGGAACGAAGGAGGATTTTTACTGATGAAGAAACTGCTTTCCATGATGCTCGCCCTTCTGATGCTGGCGCTGCCGGTGTTTTCCGGGGCTGAGACCGTGACCGTTACCGCGGCCACGCTGCTGCAGGGGGACTACATGTCCAGGTATATCCTGCAGGGGCAGAAGATGACCGCGGATTATTCCATGGAACTGTCGGATACGTTTTTCTCCATGGCCGGGGCGGATGAGAACATTCAGGCCGCGCTCAGGGACCTTATGAGCGTGCTGTCCTTCCGCATCACCGGACAGACGGACGGATCCAAAGCGCAGGGCGGAATGGCCGTGCTTCTGAGCGGCGAGGAAGTGCTCAGCGCGAAGACCGCTCTGATCGAAAAGAACCTTTACGCCACTTCCAACCTGCTGGGCGGCAAGGTGCTTCAGGTGACCCCGGCGCAGATCAAGGAGCTGGCCAAAATGCTGCTGAACCAGATGGTCGAGCAGGGCGCGGTCACGCAGGAACAGGCTGACAGTCTGATCCGGTTCTACCAGAATCTCCGGAAGGATCCTGCCGGAACGATCATGTCCCTCATCGGCCAGCCGGATTTCGCGCCGCTGCAGGCCGCTCTGACCGCCATGGTTTCCGAAGTGAAGACGGAAGAAGTGACGGAAGCTCCCGCGGAACTTCCCGGAGCCGTGAGCGTCATCACCGTTCCGGTGAA
>ONXY01000392.1 GCA_900321945.1 uncultured Eubacteriales bacterium
CCGGGACGGCGGCGTCAGTCCGTCGTCACGACCGCGACCTTTGGGTCCGCCCACTGGATCTGATGCCTGGCGAAGCTCGCGTAGACCAGCTCGTTCAGCCGGTGAATGGTCGGCCAGTAATCCGCCGTGGCCGTCCAGCAGAAGACCTTGTAATTGACATAGGTGCGGGCGTAGCTGTCCACCACGATGTTCGGGGCGGGGTCCTGAAGGACGGCCGGGATCCCGGCCAGGGCCTCCTGAAGCGCCGCGCGGACCTCGTCGGGGGTATGCTGATAGGCCGCCGTATAGACCTGCATGACGCGGCGCTTGCCGTTGGACGTCACGTTGGTCACCGCGGCGGTGTACAGGGAGCTGTTGGGCAGATAGATGAACGTGCCGTTCGGCGCCGCCAGCTTGGTGTACAGAAGGGAAATATCGGCGACCGTGCCGGAGCCGGACGAGGTCTCGATAAAATCGCCCACCGCGAACTGATGGCCCGACACGATGATCAGGCAGCCCGCCACGCTCGACAGGACCCCCTGCAGCGCCAGGGTGACCGCGATGCCGACGATGGAGAATACGGCCACGAACGTCGTGATCGGGATGCCGACCGTGTTGGCCGCCAGCATCACGCTCAGAAGGATCAGCGTGTAGCGGACGATGCAGATCAGCAGCGTATGCAGAGTCTTGCTGACGAGCTTGCTGCGCTCCAGCATCCGCCGGAACAGTTTGACCAGAAAATGGGAAATGATCAGCAGGATGATCAGCAGTGCCAGGGCCATGCCGATCTTCTTGACGCCCGCGCTGTTCAGAACGTTCATCACATTCGCGGCGTCTTCGCTGGAAAGAGTCGGAACAGAAGCCATACCCGTTTTGTCCCCCTTCTCAAACATATTGTGTTCATCCATCAGCATGATATATGATAATCGGCCAAAAAGCAAGACGGCGCCTGTTTTTTCGGCGCGCCGGCGTTCAAAGCGCGGCGGCGGTTGATTTTCCGCTTGAAGAACCCGGAAAAAATTGATAAAATCTAATCAAAGAAGAAGAGAGGAGAACGGCATGGAGAAGATCAGTCTGGCCGGGGAATGGCGGGCGAGCCTCGTCCATCAGGGCGAACGGCCGCCGGAACGCTATGAGGAGCGGATGATCCTGCCTGGCACCACGGCCACCAACCGCCTGGGAAAGGAAAACACGGAGCGCTGCGAAGGATACCTGACCGAGCGTTTCCCGTTCAAGGGAAGGCTCTGGCTGGAAAGGGACTTCACCGTATCCGGCTGGGCGGAGAAGACCGCCGTGCTCCTGCTGGGGCGGACGCGGATGACCCGCGTATTCCTGGACGGGGAGGCGGTTGGCGGATGCGCCAGCCTCTGCGCCCCGCACGTGTACGTACTCCCCGCGCTGGCCGACGGGCGCCACACCCTCGCCGTTTCCGTGGACAATACGGGCTATCCGACGGCGGGCGGCCATATGACCTCCCCCGACACCCAGACCAACTGGAACGGCGTGACCGGGGAGATCAGCCTGACCGCCGGGAAGGCCGTGTTCTTTTTCCCCGGGGCCTGCTTGCGGGACGGCCTGCTGGAGATCGCCTGCCGGTACGCCGGCCGCCCGGACGGGCCTGTCCGGGCGAAGATCCCGGGATGGGTCCGGGAAACGGAAGGACAGGCGGAAAACGGCACGGTTTCCTTCCGCCTGCCGCTGCCCCAAAACATTCCCCTGTGGGACGGGGAACACCCGAACCTGCTGACCGTCCGCCTGAGCGCCGGGGAAGACAGCCTGACCTTCCGCACCGGCGTGCGCGCTCTGGGCCGGGACGGACGCCGCCTGCTGGTCAACGGAAAAGAAATCTTCCTGCGCGGCAGGCACGAGGGGCTCCAGTTCCCGCTGACCGGCTGCGCCCCGTGGGACAAGGACGCCTGGCTCGAAGAGATCAGGAAGGCGAAGGATTACGGCCTCAATCACCTGCGGTGTCATACCTGCTGCCCGCCGGAAGCCGCTTTTGAGGCGGCAGACGAGCTGGGCGTGTACCTGAGCCCCGAGCTCCCCTTCTGGGGGACGGTGCCGGCCCGGGGAGAAGAAAAGGACGGCGGGAGGGAATTTGACTATCTCCAGGCGGAAGGGCTGCGCATCCTGGAAGCCTACGGCGCGCACCCGTCCTTTTTCTGCCTGAGCCTGGGGAACGAGCTGTGGGGCAGCCATGAGCGGCTGGACGAAATGATCCGGCTGTTCCGGGCGGCGGATCCCGGCAGGCTGTACTCCGCCGGGGCGAACAATTTCCAGTTCGCGGTGGAAAGGCAGGCGGAAGAAGACCTGTTCGTCGGCGTCCGCCTGGGGCGGGACAGGCTGCTGAGGGGCTCCTACGCCCAGTGCGACGCCCCGCTGGGGCGGATCCAGACGGAAATGCCCGGCAGCGACTGGGATTATGACGCCGCCGTCCTGGGCGCGGGAGACGCCGGAGCAGGGGCCGCGGCCAGCATCCAGGTGCAGCGCGGGACGGAAGCCGTCCGCGTCGAAACGGCCTCGTCAGGAAACTGGGTGCCCGATATCCCGGTCGTCACGCACGAGGTCGGCCAGTACGAAGTCTATCCGGACTTTTCGGAGATCCCCGCTTACCGGGGCGCGCTGGCCCCCAGGAACCTGGAGATCCTCCGGGACCGGATGGAAAAAAAGGGGCTCCTGCCC
>ONXY01000070.1 GCA_900321945.1 uncultured Eubacteriales bacterium
GCCATGCGGGTCAGGCCCGCCATGGGCTCGCCCTGGCTGCCGGTGGTCAGGACCAGCAGCTCGTTGTCCGGGAACTGGTCGATGCTGTCCATGTCGATCAGCCAACCCTCCGGAATCTTCAGCTCCCCGATGCTCATGGCCACCCGGCTGACGTTCACCATGCTCCGCCCGATGAAGCAGATCCGCCGGCCGTAGCGGATGGCGTTGTCGATGACCATCTGCATCCGGTGGATGTTGCTGGCGAACATGGCCACGATCACCCTGCCCTCGGCCTGGGCGAACAACTTGTCGAAGGTGTCGCCGATCTTCAGCTCGCTCATGGTGTAGCCTTCGCGCTCCACGTTCGTGGATTCGCACAGCAGGGCCATGACCCCCCGTTCGCCGTACCGGGCGAAGGTCTGCAGGTCGGTTACGTTGCCGTCGATCGGGGTGTAGTCGATCTTGAAGTCGCCGCTGACGATGACCGTCCCCGCCGGGCAGGTGATCGCGATGGCGCAGGCCCCGGCGATGGAGTGGCTGACGTGGATGAATTCGCAGGTGAAGCACCCGGCCTGGATCACGTCCCGCGGACGGACCACGTGGATCGGGATGTTGTCGACCCGGTATTCCTTCAGCTTCAGGTCCACCAGGGCCATGGTCAGCTTTGTGCCGTAGATCGGCGCGGAAATCTGGCGCAGGATGTAGGGCGTCGCGCCGATGTGGTCCTCGTGCCCGTGGGTGAACAGGAAGGCGCGTATATGATCCTTTTTGCCGAGCAGGTACGACACGTCGGGAATCACCAGGTCCACGCCCAGCATATCCTCCTTCGGGAACACGCTGCCGCAGTCCACGATGATGATGTCGTCCCCATATTCAAAAACGGTCATGTTCTTGCCGATTTCATCCACGCCGCCGAGAGAAATGATGCGAAGCTTTCCGGTTTCAGTGTTTGCTGCTGAGGTCAAGGGAGGCCTCCTTTCGTTAATCATGAAAATGTATATATCAACGCTTAAGCGTATGCGTGAAAACGCATCCGCCTTAATTCATATTCAGGTGCGTCCTGTTTCTCCATATATTGTATCAGGCGCGGAAGATAAATACCATATCATATCTGGGCAAATTTGCAGGTTTTTTATTATATTTTGCCAAAAATCAGCCCGGAACCGGCGGATTTTTGCGGAAACGCGCGCTTCCTCCGCGGCCGGGTTCCGGAGCCGGGCTTCCCGCCCCCGCCGTGTCTCCGGACAGAAAAAGCCCCCGGCAGCAGCCGGGGGATTGTATTGTTTCCGTGTTACGCGTAAAGCGGATACCGCTTCATCATCTCTTCCACCTGGGCCCGGACGGCCGGCACGGCGTTTTCGCCCTCCCGGAGCACCTGAGCGATCCAGCGGGCGACCTGCGCCATCTCCGGCTCCTTCAGCCCGCGGGAGGTGGCCGCCGGCGTTCCGACCCGGAGTCCGCTGGTGACGAAGGGGCTGCGGGTCTCATTGGGAACGGTGTTCTTGTTCGCGGTGATGTTGGCCTCGTCCAGCAGGGTCTCCATCACCTTTCCGGTCATCTCCGTGCCCGTGAAGTCGAGCAGCAGCAGATGGTTGTCCGTCCCGCCGGACACCATGCGGACCCCTTCCTCCCGGAAGGCGTTCTCCATGGCCTTGGCGTTGAGGATGATCTGATGCTGATAATCCCTGAAAGCCGGCTGCAGCGCCTCGCCGAAGCACACGGCCTTCGCCGCGATGATGTGCTCCAGCGGCCCGCCCTGCGTGCCGGGGAAGATCGCCTTGTCAATGGCCTTCGCGTACTGCTCCCGGCAGAGGATCATGCCGCCGCGGGGGCCGCGCAGGGTCTTGTGGGTGGTGGTCGTCACGAAATCGGCGTACGGAACGGGGCTGGGATGCTCTCCCGCCGCCACGAGGCCCGCGATGTGCGCCATGTCCACCATCAGCAGGGCGGAAACCTCGTCCGCGATCGCGCGCAGCTTCTCAAAGTCGATGACCCGCGGATAGGCGCTCGCCCCGGCCACGATCATCTTCGGCCGGCACTCCAGCGCGATGCGGCGGACGTCGTCGTAGTCGATGACCTCGGTCTCCGGGCTCACGCCGTAGGGCACGAAGTTGAAGTAGGATCCGCTCATGTTCACGGGGCTGCCGTGGGTCAGGTGCCCGCCGTGGGAAAGGCTCAGGCCCATGACCGTGTCGCCGGGCTTCAGCATCGCGAAATAGACCGCCATGTTGGCCTGCGCGCCGCTGTGAGGCTGCACGTTGGCGTGATCCGCCCCGAAGAGTTCCTTCGCCCTGTTCCGGGCCAGGTCCTCCACGATGTCCACAAACTGGCATCCGCCGTAATAACGCTTTCCGGGATAGCCTTCGGCGTATTTGTTCGTCAGGCACGTGCCCATCGCCGCCATCACGGCGGGAGACACAAAGTTCTCGCTGGCGATCAGTTCGATGTGCGTACGCTGGCGGTCCAGCTCCTTCTCAATGGCTTCCGCCACTTCGGGGTCTGCGCTGCGGATCAGATCCAGTTCCATGCTTCATCCTCCTGTGCTCGTCGTTTCCGGGTTTTCCCGATAATCCCTGCGTTCCTTCCGGAGTATACCCGTAGCGGAACGGCTTCGCAAGTGAAATACAGAAGAAAAACCGCTCCTCCGGGCAGAAAAATACCGCCGGCGCTCAGACCGGGCAGCCCCGCAGCACATGAACCTAATGCTTACTGCTGCTTCCGTCAGGACCTGACAGGGTTCACACCGGCTCATCGCACGGGACCCGGACTTCATCGCGCCAGCGGCAGGACAAAGTATACTGTGTTTTCATGAAAAATGCAAGAGAAAATCTCCCGCTCTCTTGACCCGTCCCCCTTCCCCGGCTAAAATAGTATGCGTTGTGTTTCGTCCGCGGACGGGTTCCGCGGGCGGGCGTCTCTGAGAAACGGCACGGGAGGCGGCGCATGAAGATCGGTTTTGACCACGAAAAGTATACCCGCATGCAGTCGGAGCACATCCAGGAGCGGATCGGCAAGTTCGGCGGCAAGCTGTACCTGGAGCTCGGCGGCAAGCTGTTTGACGACTTCCACGCCAGCCGCGTCCTTCCGGGCTTCCGGCCGGACAGCAAGGTGCAGATGCTCCTCCGCCTGAAGGATCAGGAGGAGATCGTCATCGTGGTGAACGCCAACGATATCGAGAAGAGCAAGGTCCGCGGGGATCTGGGCATCACCTACGACGCGGACACGCTCCGCCTGATCGACGCCTTCCGCGGCATCGGCCTGTACGTGGGCAGCGTGGTGCTGACCCGCTTCGCCGGCCAGCCCGCCGCCGTGGCCTTCGAGCGCCGGCTCAACGATCTGGGCATCCGCACCTTCCGCCATTACCCGATCGAAGGCTACCCCACCGACGTGGATCATATCGTCTCCGACGAGGGCTTCGGCCGCAACGATTACATCGAGACCGAGCGCAGCCTCGTCGTCGTCACGGCGCCCGGCCCCGGCAGCGGCAAGATGGCCACCTGCCTCAGCCAGGTCTATCAGGAGAACCGCCGCGGCGTCCGCGCCGGATACGCCAAGTTCGAGACCTTCCCGATCTGGAATCTTCCCCTGAAGCATCCGGTCAACGTCGCCTACGAGGCCGCCACGGCCGACCTGAGCGACGTCAACATGATCGACCCCTATCATCTGGAAGCCTACGGCGAAACCACCGTGAACTATAACCGGGACATCGAGATCTTCCCGGTGCTCAACGCGCTCTTCGAGCGGATGTGGGGTTTCTCCCCCTATAAGAGCCCGACGGACATGGGCGTCAACATGGCCGGCTTCTGCATCTCGGACGACGAGGTCTGCCGGGAGGCCGCCCGGAAGGAGATCCTCCGCCGGTATTACACCGCCCGCTGCGCCTGCCTGCAGGGCCACGCGTCAAAGGAGGAGGGCGACAAGATCCGCCTGCTGATCAAAAACCTCGGCATCGGCGACGAAATGCGTCCCGTCATCGGCGCCGCCCGCGCCAAGGCGGAGGCCACCGGCCAGCCCGCCCTGGCCATTCAGCTGCCGGACGGGCGGATCGTCACCGGCAAGACCACGGATCTGCTGGGCCCCTCCGCCGCGGTGGTGCTCAACGCCGTGAAGGCCCTCGGCGGCATCGCCAAGGAGACGCACCTGATCTCCCCCAGCGTCATCGAGCCCGTCCAGGAGCTGAAATGCCGGTATCTGGGCAACCACAATCCCCGCCTTCATTCCGACGAGGTGCTGGTCGCCCTCAGCGTTTCCGCCGCCTCGGACCCGAACGCCGCGAAGGCGCTCACGATGCTGCCCCTGCTGAAGGGCTGCGAGGCGCATTCCACGGTCATTCTCCCCGCGGTGGACGACAACACCTTCCGCCGTCTGGGCCTGAACCTGACCTGCGATCCGGCGTACCAGACGCACAAGCTGTATCATAAGTAATTCTCCGGAATAATTCCGGATCATTCTCCGGAGCGCCGCCGCGCGCCGCGCTCCCCGCAAGGAAAGGATCATCGTCATGAGCGGCAAAAGTCCCATTCTTCTGATCATGGCTGCCGGCATGGGCAGCCGTTACGGCGGCCTCAAGCAGATGGACCCCGTCGGCCCGGACGGGGAGACCATTCTGGACTACAGCGTCTTCGACGCGCGCCGCGCCGGGTTCCGGCGGGTGATCTTTCTGATCAAGCACGCGATTGAGGACGATTTCCGCCGTCTCGTCGGGGACCGGATCGCCCGGCATATGGAGGTTTCCTACGCCTTCCAGGAGCTGGACTCCCTGCCGGAGGGATTCGCGCCGCCCGAGGGGCGGACCAAGCCCTACGGCACCGGGCACGCCGTGCTCTGCTGCGCGGATCTGATCGACGCGCCTTTCGCCGTCATCAACGCGGACGACTATTACGGCCCCCACGCGTTTCAGCAGGCCTTCGACGCGCTGTCCGCCGCGGAGGACGACGATAAGCTGCGTTACATGATGGTCGCCTATTTCCTGAAGAACACGCTGACGGAGAACGGCTATGTGGCCCGCGGCGTCTGCGAGACGGCTCCCGACGGCACCCTGAAGGCCATTCACGAGCGGACGCACATTATCTCCACCTGCGACGGCCCCCTCATGACCGAGGACGGGGAAACCTACCGGAAGCTGTCCCCCGAAAGCCCGGTCAGCATGAACATGTGGGGCTTCACCCCCTCCCTGCTGCGGGAGCTGAAGGAGCGCTTCCCGGTTTTCCTGAACGGCCCGCTGAAGGAGAACCCCGTAAAGGCCGAGTTCTTCCTCCCCTTCGTCGTCAACGACCTGCTGGAGGAGGGAAAGGCCTCGGTGCGGGTGCTGCAGAGCGAGGACCGCTGGTGGGGCGTCACCTATCAGCAGGACAGGCCCCAGGTCTGCGCCGCCCTCCGCGCCCTGTCGGATCAGGGCCTCTACCCCGCCCCGCTCTGGAGCTGAAGCCTCTCCGGCGCCGGCCGGAAGCATATGAAAACGACGCTCTTCCGGGCGCCGTTTTCATATGCTTCCGCGGAGTTTCTCACTCCACGGTTTTCACGACGGAGAACCCGAGCTCCTTCAGCGTCTTCTCGTAGTACTCCCCGTCCAGATGCATGCAGTGCACGTCCTTCCGCCTTTCCGGCGGAACGGCGGCTTCAAGCCGTCTGTACCAGCAGTGCGCCTGCGATTCATGGCCGGCGGTGTCGTGATACAGCCTCCGGATCTCCCCCCGCAGGAAAAGCTCCCGCACCTCTTCCGGCAGCTCCGCCGCGTCCCCGCTGAAGTAGAGCGAGTCGTCCCGGGTACGCAGAACGTATCCGTAGCACCGCATGTCCGCCGCGTGCCGGACGGGAACCGGCTCCGCGGAAACGGGGCAGTCCGCCGGCAGGGCCGGCAGGTAGTCATACAGCTCCCCGCCGATGCCCTCCAGCGCCAGCAGCTGCTTCACCGTGCTCTCCGGATGCACGACGCGCACGGTTACCCCCAGCACGATATGCGTATAGGAGCAGAGCGAGGCCAGCGATCCGGCGTGGTCCGCGTGCAGGTGGGTGATCAGCACCCAGACCCTGCGGTATTTCCTCAGATCCAGCAGGCGTACGGCTTTTTCAAACGCGGATTCCCCGAAGTCCAGGAAGAACAGGTCCTCCCCCTCGGTAAAGAACGCGTTGGTGTTTCCGAAGGCCGGATAAAAAGCCGCGCCGCGTCCCAGAAACTTCAGTTCCATTTTTTTACTCCTTTACGCCGGCGCCGATGAAGCTGTTCATGAACTGTTTCTGCATGATGAAGAAGGCCAGCAGCAGCGGCAGGATAATGATCAGCGTGGCCGCGCAGACGTTGGACCACTGCATGTCCGCTTCCTTGGACTTGGCGAAGATAGCCAGGCCCACGGTGAGCGGGCGGTTCGTCGGGGACCGGGTCACGATCAGCGGCCACAGGTAATTGTTCCAGTGGTAGCTGACGGAAATGACCGCGAAGGACATGTACGCGGGCTTGGCGCAGGGCATGTAGACCCGCCAGATCGTCTGCCACAGGTTGGCGCCGTCGATCTTCGCCGCCTCTCCGAAGGCGCGCGGCACCGTCTTGAAATGCTGCCGGAGCAGGAAAATGGCCATGGCGCTGCCCAGGAACGGGATCATGATGCCGATCTTCGTGTCGATGAGCCCCATCTCGGACAGGGTCAGATAGTTCGGAATGATCAGCACGTCGTTGGGGATGATGATCTGCATGAAGATGATCACGAAGACCAGGGATTTTCCCCTGTAGTTCATGAACGCCAGTGAGTAGGCCGCCAGAGTCGAGGTGAAGAACTGGATTGCGAACGTCACCACCACCAGGATGATGGTGTTCATGTAGTACTGCCCGAACGGAACCGCGTGCCACACGTAGTTGATGTTCTGAAAGGTGAAGGGCGAACTCGGAAGGAAGCTCATGTTGAATGTGGTTTCCGTCAGCGCGGTGCTCACCAGCCAGAACAGCGGCGCCAGCCAGATCAGGCCCAGCGCGACGGAAAGCAGCGTAATGAGAAGGGAGCCGAATTTTCTCGCGGACACTTTCGTTTCCCTCCTCTCAGTTGTAGTGGATCCGGCGGTCCTGGCTGAAGAACCGCGGCAGGGAGAACACCATCAGCAGCGCCAGCATGATCACCGTCAGCGTGGAGGAACGGCCGTAGTTCATGTTGGTGAAGCCCTGCTGATAGATATAGTACAGCAGCAGGGAGGACGCGTTGTTCGGCGCGCCTTCCGTCATGATGATGACCTGGTCCGCCAGCTTGAAGCAGTTGGTGAAGGCGACGGTGGACACGAACAGCGTGGTGGGCGCCAGCAGGGGCAGCGTGACGTACCGGAAGGTTTTCCAACCCGTCGCCCCGTCGATGGCCGCCGCCTCCAGCACGTCCTGATTGATGCTCTGAATCCCCGAGAGGAAGAACACCATCAGGTAGCCCGCCTCCCGCCATACGTACATCACGGCCATGGCGGGCAGCACCGTTTCCTTGTTGGACAGCACGTTCATGGGCGGCTGTCCGAAGCTGGCCAGCAGCTGGTCGAACAGGCCGTTGCGCGCCATGTAGATGAACATCCACACGCTGGCGATGGCGATCATCGGCATGACCGACGGATAGAAGAACGCGGAGCGGATGAAGCCGATGTGCTTTCCCTTCCGGTTCACCAGCAGCGCCAGGCAGATGCCCAGGATCATGCTGGGAATCACCGTCATCAGGGCGAACGACAGCGTGTTGCCCATGATCTTCCAGAAGGTGCTGTTGCCGGCGAAATAGGTGTAGTTCTCGAACGCGATGAATTCCGGCACCTTGCCCATCTTGTACTTGAACAGGCTCAGATATACGCTGCGGAACACGGGATACACCGTGAACACCAGCATGACCGCGACGGCGGGGATCAGCAGCAGCCATCCCTGCAGCGTTTCCCGGCGGCGCCGGGCGGCGGCGGGATTCGTCATCTTCAGCCTCCGTTCCGTCCCCGGAAGTCGGGGACGCGGGAATATTCCGGGATGAAAAGGAAACGGGCGGCGGAACCCGCGGTTCCGCCGCCCGCCGCGTTATGCGGGATGAATCGGAAGAAATGTCTTACTGATAGTCGGACAGCAGATCGTCGCCCTGTTCCTGCGCGGCGGCCAGCGCCTCGGCGGCGGTCATTTCGCCGGTCACCGCGGCCTGGATGTTGTCGTTCAGGATCCGCCACATCTCGGCGGCGTTGTAGGTGGTCAGCTCGGGCTGCGCGTAGGGCAGCTGCTCGTAGGCGACCAGCGCCTGCGGGAAGGAGGCGTAGTAGTTCTTCAGCACCTCGGTCTCGTAGCAGCTCTCGCGGGTCGCCACATAGCCGGTGTCGATGGACCACTGGGCGGCGTTCTCGGTGGAGCACATGAACTTGATGTACTTCCAGGCCGCCTGCTGGCGCTCCTCGCTGATGCCCTTGGTGATGTAGAAGTTGCCGCCGCCGGTGGGGGCGCCCCACTGACGTCCCGCGGGCAGGAACGCCACGCCGAAGTCGAAGTTGGCGTTGTTCTTGATGTTGGTCAGGTTGCCGGTGGTGTGATAGATCATGGCCACTTCGCCGGCCAGGAACTGGGTGGGCATGTCGGTCCACTGCACGATACCGGGGGCCATGCAGTTATACTTGTTCTGCAGGTCCAGCCACAGCTGCAGGGCTTCGACGTTCTCGGGCGTATCGAAGTACACGTGCTTGCCGTCCGCGCTCATCAGGCCGACGCCGTTGGTGCAGTTCTGCAGGGAGAAGCCCGTGAAGGCCCACTGGGCGGAACCGGAGTTCAGGGCGATCGCGACGCCGTAGCGGTTCTCGTTGGTCAGCTTCTGCGCGTATTCAACCAGCTCCGTCCAGTTCTGGGGAGCGTGGTCCGGATCCAGGCCGACTTCGCGGAAGGCGTCCTTGTTGTAGAACAGCACCATGGTGGACCGCTGGAAGGGGATGGAGATGATGTGTCCGCCCTCCACGTAGGAGTCCAGCATGAATCCGTCGATGAAATCGTCCACGAAGGCCTGTCCTTCGGGATCGGCGGCGATGATGTCGTCCAGGGGCATGGCCATGCCGGTGTCGTCCATCGTGAAGCGCTGGGTCGCCAGGCTCACGAACAGGTCGGGCTGGCCGCTGGTGCCGATGGCGGTCTGGATGGCGGTCACGGTGTCGTCGTAGTTGCCGGTGTAGACGGCCGACACATGGATGTCCGGGTTCTGCTCGTTGAAGGCGTTGGTCATGTTGTCGATCAGCTGGGCCGCGGAGCCGCCCACGTTGACCGGGAAGAACATGGTGAGCTCAAGCGGGTCGTCCGCCAGCGCGGAAACCGAAACCAGGCTCAGCAGCAGCGCGAGAGCAAGGATCATGGAAAGGATTCTTTTCATGGGATTTCCTCCTTTAATTTAATTGGTCGGGTCGTGCGGGCCCTTCATTCAGCCGCATTATAGCACCGGGATTGAATCGTGTCAATATTCCGGTTGACAAAAAAATAAATCATCGGATATAATCTGTCCGGACGCTGAGTTTGTGGTTTTTCTGCCGGTTTCCGGCCGTATCGCACCGTTTTACGGCCGCTGGCCGGCAGGCGGAAAGGAGGGGCGCGCATGGTTACCATAAAGGATATCGCCAGAGCCGCCGGCGTTGCGCAGGGCACCGTGTCCAACGTGCTCAACCGCCGCGGCAACGTGAGCAGCGAGAAGATCCGCCTGGTCATGGACGCCTGCGAGCAGCTGGGATACGTGCCGAACGAACGCGCCAAGATTCTCCGCCGGGGCCGTTCCGACCTGCTCGGCGTGCTGATGCCGAACCTGACGGACAGAAGCTGTCTGGATTTTTACACCAGCTTCCGCGCCTGCGCGGAAGCGCGGGGATACGCGGTGCGGCTGTATCTTCGCCGCTCCGGCGGGCCGAACGCGGAGGAGAACGCCATTCAGGAGGCGCGCAGCGACATGGTGAGCGGGCTGGCCGTCTTTTCCGTGGATTTTCTGCGCAGCAAAGGGCAGCCCCGCCCGGAGCCGGAGAATATGCGCCTGCTGTATGTGGAGCGGCACCCCTTCGCCGGCACGGATTATATCGGTTTCGATTACCGGAAGGCCGGCCGGGAGACCGCCCGGCGCGTCATGGAGAAGCGTCCGGGCCGCGTGGTGCTGGTGACGGGCAATCTGCGCTATTCCAACGAAGCGGATTTCGCCCGCGGGTTCGCGGAGGAAACGGCGGATTCCGGAATCCGGATCACCTCGCTGAACATTCATCACGACCGCGAGCACATCAGCCTGCTGCAGACGCCGGAGATCGCGGAAGCCGACGCCGTGGTCTGCTCCCGCCTTGAGCTGGCGGACGCGGCGCGGGACATCCTTTCCACTTTTTATAACGGAAGGATGCCGGATATCTTTACGGTGTCGCCGATCTGCACGCTGCCCGGAAACGGCTGCGTCAAATATGAGCTGAACTACCGCCGTCTGGGCGACGCCGCCGCGTGCCGCCTGATCGGCCAGCTGGAAAACGCTTCCCCGCCGGAGGAGCGGATTCTGGAAAACACGGGCTTCCGCTCCTGGAGTCCCGCCCCCCTGCGCGTTTCCGGCGCTCCGGAGCCGATCAACATGGTCACGCTGGACAGCCCGGCCGCCTACATCGCCCGGGACATGAGCCGTCTCTATACCCAGACCACCGGCGTGCCGGTGAACATCACGATCTATTCCTACGACGAAACCTACGAGATCTTCAACAATCTGCGGGAGGGTTCCAGCTTCGACGTCATCCGTCTGGACGTGTCCTGGCTGAGCTGGTTCGCCGAAAAGCTGCTGCTTCCCCTGAACGCCGTGTCCCCCGGCATCGAAAAGGAGCTTACGGGCTTCCTTCCCGGGCTGCTGGAGCGTTTCTGCTATGTGGACGGCGTACCCTACGCCCTCCCCGGCTCCCCCAGCACGCAGATGCTGTTCTACCGCACCGACCTGTTCGAGGATGCGATGAACCGGCGCGTCTTCCGGGAGAAACACCATCGGGAACTGACCCTTCCCCGGACGTTTGAGGAGTTCAACCGCATCGCCGCGTTCTTTACCCGGCGCCTCAACTCGGATTCCCCCGTGTCCTACGGAGCCACCCTCACGCTGGGCTCCACGGGCGTGGCGGGCAGCGAGTTTCTGGCCCGCCTGTTCAGCGAGCAGGAGAACCTGTACGACGGCGACGGGGAGATCCGTCTGAACGGCCCGGCGGGCGTCCGCGCGCTGACGCGGCTGCTGGAGCTGCGCAGTTATTCCGCCCCCGAGTACTGCTCCTGGTGGACCTCCACGGCCCGGGCCTTCGCGGACGGCGACGTGGCCATGGCCGTTCTGTACAACAATTTCGCCGCCCCGCTGGTGGGCTACCATTCCCGGGTGCAGGACAGCATCGGCTACGCCATGATCCCCGGCGGCAATCCCTGCATCGGCGGCGGCGCCGTCGGCGTCAGCCGTTTTTCCCGCCGGCCGGAGCAGGCGCTTCATTTCATCCGGTGGCTGTGCAGCGAGCCCGTGGCCTCCGCCAGCACGCTGTTCGGCGGCGTATCCCCCTGCAGCGCCTCCTACGACAATTACAGCATTCTGAACAGCTACCCCTGGCTGGATCTGGCCCGCTCCTGCTTTACCGCGGCCCGGGGCCGGCGCGTGCCGCCCGGAAAAAAGGCGCCTTTCGACGAGCGCCGCTTCATGAGCATCGTGGGCATGGCGGTCAAGAACGCCTACAGCGGCGCGCTGTCCCCGCAGGCGGCCCTGGATTACGCCCAGCGCCTGATGCGGGAGCAGTTCCCGGAAATCTTCTGAGTTTTCCGAACGCTCCGGCCTTCCCCGCCTGCGCCCGCTGTTCCCGCGGCTCCGGCGCCGTCCCTTCCGCGGGCCGCGGACCGTATCCCCTCTCCCGGCCGCGGGCGTGAAAAGATTGTCTTTTCCGGAGCGCGGTGGTACAATACGGACACAAATTCTGAAAGTCCCCGGAAGGAGGTGGTTTTCCTGTTCCCCTGGGTTCATGAAAACGCGGAACCGACCGCCACCTCCGTCATCATCTCCATGGCCCTCGTGCTGATCTCCGGCTTCCTGATGACGCGGGTCACGAAAAAGCTCCGCCTCCCCAACGTGACGGGATACATCCTCGCCGGGATTCTGATCGGCCCCTTCGGCCTGAACATGATTCCGCGGCATTTCATCCGGCATACGGATTTCCTCTCGGACATCGCCCTGGCCTTCATCGCTTTCAGCACCGGCGAATTCTTCCGCGTCTCCGCCATCCGGAAAAACGGCGGAAAGGTGATCGTGATCACGCTCTTTGAGGCGCTGGCCGCCTCCGCGCTGGTGTTCGTCGCCGTCCGCTTCGTCCTGGGCATGGAGCTGGCCTTCTCCGTCGTGCTGGCGGCGCTGGCCGCGGCCACGGCCCCCGCCTCCACCATGATGACCATCCGGCAGACCGGCGCGAAGGGCGATTTTGTGGACACGCTGCTGCAGGTCGTGGCCTTCGACGACATCGTCGGCCTGGTGGCCTTCTCCGCCGCCGTGGCCGTCGCGGTCTCCAGCTACGCGGGCACGGGCTTCTCCTTCTCCGCGCTGGCGGCGCCCATCCTGTCCAACCTGGGCGTGCTGCTGCTCGGCGCGCTGTTCGGCGTGCTGCTGAAATACGCGCTGCGCAACCGCTCCTCCAGCGACAACCGGCTGATCATCTCCGTGGCGCTGCTCTTCGCCTTCTGCGGCATCTGCGCCATGCTGGAGATCAGCCCGCTCCTCGGCTGCATGGCCATGAGCACCGCGTACATCAACCTGACGGAGGACGAAAAGCTCTTCCGCCAGCTGGGATATTTCTCCCCGCCGATCCTGCTGATGTTCTTCGTCCGCTCCGGCATGAACTTCGATCTGAACGCCGTCTTCAGCAGCGGCGGAAGCATCGGCTCCGCTCCCCTGCTGGCCGTCGGCGTGGTTTATTTCGTGACCCGCATCCTGGGCAAGTACGCCGGCGCCTGGGCCGGCTGCGCCCTGGCGCGGAAGCCCCGGAAGGTCCGGGATTTCCTGGGCCTGGCCCTGGTTCCCCAGGCCGGCGTCGCCATCGGCCTCGCGGCGCTGGGCGCCCGCACCCTGGGCGGGGAAACCGGCCGGGCGCTGCAGACCATTATCCTGGCCTCCAGCATCCTCTACGAGCTGGCGGGCCCCGGCCTGGCGAAGCTGAGCCTGTACCTCTCCGGCTCCTACAGCACGCGGCTGGAGGAGATGGTCCAGGTCGCCGAGACGGACGAATGGGGCCGGCCGAAGACGGAGGCCCAGAAGCTGATCGAGCGGGTGGACGCGATCCAGAAGGAGCTGGCCGCCCGCGCGGAGGCGCCCTCGGAGGAGGAGCGGGCCTTTACGGAGGAAGCGGTCCGGAATTACGAGGAAACCCTGAGCGAGCGCGCGATGACGCGCCGGCAGCTGCGTTATAAAGGAGGGCGTTATTTCAGATGATTCAGGCGTCGAATGATCCGATTGTCGGACTGATCGGGAGCTGGGCTTCCGATATCAACCTCTGGTCCATCCTGCTCCGGATCGCGGCTTCGGCGGTTCTTTCCGCCATGATCGGCACGGAGCGCTCCAGCAAGCGGCACTCCGCGGGTCTCCGGACCTTCATGCTGGTCTCCCTCGCGGGAACCGCCGCCATGCTGGTGGATCTGTGGCTGTTCACCCGGCTGCGGGCGGGCCTCTTTCTGCTGAGCGTCGCGGCGGTCGTCTCCACGACGATGATCGCCACCAACTCCCTGTTCATCTCCTCCCGGAACCAGATCAAGGGCATCACCACTTCCGCGGGGCTCCTGGTCTGCTGCTTCCTGGGCGTCAGTCTCGGCGCCGGGCTTTACACGCTGACCGCGGTCTCCGCCGTCGCCATGTTCTTCTGCCTGTCCCTGCTCCCGAGCCTGGAGTCGTTCCTGAAGGACCGCTCCAATCACTTCGAGCTGCATCTGGAGCTGACCAGCAGCGCGCGCCTCCGGGATTTCGTCACCACGATCCGGAAGCTGGGCCTGAAGATCGACGATATCGAGACGAACCCGGCCTACGTGAACTCCGGCCTCAGCGTCTATTCGATGGCCCTTTCGATCACCCGCGGCGAGCTGAAGAAGTTCAAGACGCATAAGGAGATCATCGACGCCCTTTCCACCCTGGAGTACGTGTCCCACATTGAGGAGATCTGATCCCCCTGAATAAAGTCCGGGCCGTCCGGCGCATGCCGGACGGCCCGTTTCATTCTGTTCGGTTCCGCGAGGGCGCCAGTCCCGGCGCCTGTTTTTTTTTATCCGTTCCCGCCCTCCGTGGGGTCGATCGTCTCGTCGTACACCACGACGCGCACCACCGGCTCAATCTGGAACACGGTCTTCGTGCGCTCGGTGCGGTCCGGGTTCAGGGGATCGCTGTAGAAGGTCAGGAAGACGTTCTCCCCGCTGATCAGCGCGCCGCCGTATCCCGGGCTGTAGAGCCCGTGATCCGGGTCGTTCTTCGCGCGGATCTCCGCGATCCGTCCCGCGTTCCCGGGATTGACGCGCTCCGCGAAGTCGAGGCAGGAATAGATCAGTCCGACGCGCAGTTTGTCCCATCCGTCCCCGTCCATCTTCTCGGTCCAGTAATCCGCGGCCTGTTCCACGCCGGACGCGGCGTTCCGCAGGCTGTAAATCCATCCGGTCTCGTCCGTCTCAAGGTAGTAGTAGTTCAGCGGCACGTCCTCCGGATTGTAGGCCCAGACGGTGATATGCCCGTTCTCCAGGGGCCGGACGATCCACTGGAAGCCGCTCAGGTCCCCGGCGCCCAGGAAGTCCATCTTCCAGATCTCCTGCGCGTAGGCGACGGCCTCCTCGTCCCCGGTAATGTCCCGCTGCACCGCGGTGTCCTTGAATTCCGGAATCTCGGGGACCGGCTCTTCCTCCTGCGGCCTGATCCCCATTCTGTCCATGACGGCCTCGTTGTCCCGGACGGAGCTGCCGCCGTAGCTCTCCGCCTTCACGGAGAAGGAAACCTTCAGCGTGTGCTCCCCGCTGGTCTCGCCGTACAGCAGGATTTCCGCCTCCCCGGCGAGGGATGTGATCCGGCCTTCCTCATCCTGCTCCGCGGCGGCTTCCATGCGCTTCAGCGCGATCCGCTCCGTGGTGAACAGGATGCCCTCCGTGGGCGTTGAGAAGCTGTTCAGTTCCGCGTACCGGGCCGGCTCCATCTCCTGGTAGCCCGGGAAGAAGAACCGGCTGACGCCGGCCTGCCACAGCATGTTCACCGCGCTCTGCACGACGGCGGGGACGTCCTCCGCCTCCGCCTTCCAGGCCGTCTTCTTTCCCGCTTCGGTCTCCGCGGTTTCAATCTTGCCGTCCAGCGCGTTCTCGAAAATCTCCGTCGCCGCCGCGCCGAAGTCGGCCAGCAGCGAGATCATCCTGTTCTCCTGCAGGATCGCCGCCTGGGGAACGGCGTACCGCGTTTTCCCGTGGTCGCGGCCGTGATGCTTTTCGAAAATCTTCACGTCCCCGTCCAGATCCATGACCGCGTAGCCGTTCTCATGCACGGTTCCCTCATTGTCCGGACCCTTCAGGTCGATCTGCTGGAAGGAGTCCGTCCCGCTCTGGATGTACGTTCCTTCGGCCTTCTTGAAGCTCTCCCCGTCCAGGAAGAATTCCGCCTCCCCGGTCAGGGTCACGTTTTCGGTCTGCAGCAGCAGGGTTCTGCCCGCCGCGTAGATGGAGGAAAGCGCGCCTTCCGCGCCCGCGGCCGCGGCCGCGCATCCGGCCGCCATCGCCAGGCACAGCGCCGCGGCGATCCATTTCACAAAGTTCTTACGCATGTTTCGGAACCTCCTTTACGGGATTTATTGTACCCCCCTCGGCAAACCCGTGTCAACCGGACGGGCCCCTCCGAAATGTAACAATCTCAGGCGGGCCGGGCCTTCCGCCGCCCCGGCGGCCCGCCGCGCGGCCCGGAAAAGCGGCCCGTTTCCCGCCTTTTCCCGGCATACGGAAAGCTCCCCGCGGCGCCGCGGGGAGCTTTCGGCTGTTTCCGTTCCGGACCCGGCCGGCGGGCGGGCCGGGACGGATCCCGTTTCTCCCGTTCCGGGTTCAGTCGCCGGACAGGTAGAGACAGACGGTAATCCGTCCTCCCTGGAGCGACACATACAGGGACAGATTGTTGAAATCCACGCCCGTGAATCCGTAATCGTCCTCCACGCTCCGTACCATCCGGATCACCGCGCTGTACTGGTCTTCTCCGGGTATGTCGCTGAATCCGC
>ONXY01000074.1 GCA_900321945.1 uncultured Eubacteriales bacterium
CAGCTTTCCTTCCCACGCGATTCCGCAGTTCGCCGCCCATTATCCGGACGGCATCGGCATCCTGCCGGAGTTTGAAAAGTTTATCGACCTGCCGTCCTGACAAAAAAACGCTTGCTTATTTCCATAATCCATGCTATACTGAATAAGTTATGCGGGCGGTCCTCTGGCCGGAACGCAAAACGGCCTGTCCGTTCGGGCGGGCTGACCGGCGAATGAACGTCTGAGAGGGAAGGAGGCACAACAACATGAACGAAATCATCCGTTCCATCGAAGCCAAGCAGCTGCGCAGCGATCTTCCGGAGATCAACGTAGGCGACACGGTCCGCGTATGGGTCAAGGTCGTGGAAGGCACCCGCGAGCGTCTTCAGGCTTTCGAAGGCACAGTGATTGCCCGGCGCAACGGCGGGATCCGCGAGACATTTACGGTTCGCCGCGTTTCCTACGGCATCGGCGTCGAACGTACGTTCCCGATCCATTCTCCCCGCGTGGACCGCGTGGAAGTGATCCGGCACGGCAAGGTGCGCCGCGCGAAGCTCTATTACCTTCGCGACAGGCAGGGCAAGGCCGCCAAGATCAAGGAAGTCAGGCGCGTGTGATTGTGCTGAAAACCCCCGTCAGGGGGTTTTTTTAATGCATCGGATTGCTTTTCACAAAGGAAATGATATAATAGAAGAGATTTTTGCGGAGGTGTCCGATGTTCACCGGTTTTACCGACGAAACGCTTCAGTTTTTTCTTGATCTGCGGTTTCATAATCACGCGGATTTTTTTCACGCGAATCACGACAGATATGTGGAAACGGTACAGAAGCCGTTTTACCGGCTGATTGACGATCTGGCGGGGACCGCGCTGGATATCGACCCGCAGATGGAGGTACGGCCGCACCGGTGCCTCAGCAGGATTCACAGGGACACGCGCTTTTCAAAGGACAAAAGCCCTTACCGGGATCATCTCTGGTTTCTTTTCCGGAAAAGCGCGGAGCCCAGGGAAAAGTCCCTCTTTTTTTACGGCGAGTTCGGTCCGGGAAGGCTGGACTGGGGCATGGGAATCTGGGGCGAGAACCGGGAACTGATGGACGCGTTCCGCCGGAAAACGGCGGCTTTTCCGGACCGCATGTCCGCCCTGATCAGCGGCCTGCGCCTTCCGGAGCACGGAATGTCGCTGGGCGGAGACGCCTTCAGACGCTTTCCGGTTCCGGAACAGGTTCCCCCTGAGCTTCACCGGTGGTACCGCGCGAAAAACATGTACGTCGGAAAGGACGCGCCGGAGTTCTCCGCCGCGTTTTCTGAAAAGCTTGCTGACGAAATGCGCACGGACTTTCTGGCGCTGGCGCCTCTGTACCGCGTTTTCCGCGGGCTGAGGGATGAACTGGAATCTTCCGGAAATCAAGGCGAAAATAAGTAAAAGAGAAGGAGAGATCGGAATGAACTGGCTTCAGCTGAAAAGCGGATCGGATGTCAGGGGAAAGGCCGTCGGCGAGGACGCGCTTCTGACGGAACAGGCAGCTGCCGCGCTGGGAGAGGCTTTCGCGGAATGGATCGCGGAGCGGACGAAAAAACCTGTCGGACAGACGGTTATCGCTGTCGGACGGGACAGCCGGATTACCGGTCCCGCCATTCTCAGGGCCGCTGCGGAGGGCGTGCGCCGGGCGGGCGCGGACGTTCTGGATTTCGGAATGTGCACGACGCCGGCCATGTTTATGAGCATCATCACGCCGGGATTCGAACCGGACGGCTCTGTCATGATTACGGCGAGCCATCATCCCTGGGACCGGAACGGACTGAAGTTTTTCACCCGCGAAGGCGGTATCGAGAGCAGGGACGTGGAGGAGCTTCTTCAGGCCGCTTCCCGCCTCGCGCCGGCAGGACGGCCGCTGACCGGGAACTTGCGGAAGGCTGATTTCCTCCCGGTGTACATGGAGCAGCTCGCTTCCCGGATCCGTGCGGGCCTGGGAACGGACGAAGCCCGTCCGCTGGCGGGGCTGCACGTTGTTGTGGACGCCGGAAACGGAGCCGGCGGGTTTTACGCGAAACTGATGGAAAGCCTTGGGGCGAAGACGGACGGAAGCCAGTTTCTGGAGCCCGACGGCATGTTCCCGAATCATATCCCGAATCCTGAAAACCCGGATGCCATGGCGAGCGTCTGCGGAGCGGTCAGGCGGGCAGGCGCGGATCTGGGAGTCATTTTCGACACGGACTGCGACCGCGCCGCCATCGTTGGCCAGGACGGGCGGGAGATCAACCGCAACCGTCTGATCGCGCTGATCAGCGCCATTCTTCTGGAAGAAAAGAAAGGAAGAACCATCGTTACCGATTCGGTCACATCGTCCGGACTGGCGCGGTTCATCTCGGAGGCGGGAGGGGTGCATTACCGCTACCGCAGAGGATACCGCAACGTGATCGACGAGGCGGTTCGTCTCAACGCGGAAGGGATCGACTGCCCGCTGGCGATCGAAACCAGCGGCCACGCCGCGCTGCGGGAAAACCATTTCCTGGACGACGGAATGTATCTTGTGACGGTGCTGATCGTCAGAGCCATGCAGCTGAAAAAGGAAGGGAAAACGCTCGGCGATCTGATCGCGCGCCTGGATGAACCCGTCGAGAGTACCGAGATCCGGCTGACCATTCAGGAAAAGGACTTCAGGAGCAAGGGACAGGAGGTCATCGGGCTGGTCCGGAATTACGCTGAATCGGCGGAATCCTGGCATATCGCACCGGACAACCGGGAAGGAATCCGGATCGGTTTCGATCTGGAGGGCCGGCCCGGGGGAGGCTGGTTCCTTCTGCGGCTGAGCGTGCACGATCCGGTTCTTCCGCTCAATTGTGAGAGCGACGTTCCGGGCGGAGTAAAAACCATGCTGAAGGCGCTGCTTCAGGTCCTGAAGAACGTGGAGGGCGTGGATCTGACCCCGCTGAAACAGGCGGCGGACGCCTGAGAAGGAGTAAGGGAAATTGTCCGATATCAACTGGTACCCGGGGCATATGGCGAAGACGAAACGCCTTCTCGCCGAACAGATCAGCCGGGTCGACCTGATTATTGAACTCTGCGACGCCAGGCTGCCTTTTTCCAGCAGGAATCCGGATCTGGACCGGATGACAGGGAACCGGAAAAGGATCCTGCTGATGAACAAGGCAGATCTGGCCGATCCTTCCGCGAGCGCGCTGTGGCTGAAGCGCTTCCGGGAACAGGGCCTTCACACCGCCCTGATTCAGGCGAAAAACCTGAAGCAGAAGGACGCGCTCGCGGCCATCGAAAACGAGACCCGGGAGGCGGTGGAGAAGGCTTCGCTGAAGGGCGTGCGGAAAACGGTCCGGGCTATGGTGGCCGGCGTTCCGAACGTCGGAAAGAGTACCTATATCAACCGCCTTCGCGGGGCAGCCGTCGCGAAAACCGGGGACCGGCCGGGCGTCACGCGCAGCAGTCAGTGGGTGAGAGTTTCCCCGTATCTGGAGCTTCTGGACACGCCGGGCCTTCTGTGGCCGCGCCTGGACGATCAGACGGCCGCGAAAAGACTCTGCTATCTGGGAACCGTCCGGGATGAGATTCTGAATCTGGACGATCTGACGCTGAGCCTGCTGAACGATATTGCCGAAATGAAGCCGGAAAGCCTCCGGGAGCGTTTCCGCGTGGAGGACGTTTCGCTCAGGGGCCTTCCGCTGATGGATGCCGTGTGCCGGGGCCGCGGGTTCCTGGCAAAGGGCGGGGAATACGACTACGACCGGTGCTGCGCCGTTGTTCTGGATGAATTCCGCGGCGGAAAGCTGGGCAGAATCACGCTGGAGATGCCGGAAAGGAAGGAAAGCGATGGCGCGTACGAACCGGACGGACCGGGCGGAGACCCTGAGATCCTTTGACGACCGGTGGAGGGAATTCGGGGCGGTCGCCGGCATGGACGAAGCCGGCAGAGGCCCTCTGGCCGGCGACGTGGTGACCGCCTGCGTGATCATGCCGCGGGAACCGCTGCTGATCTGGGTGGACGACAGCAAAAAGCTCAGCGAGTCCCGGCGGGAAAAGGTCTTCGGGGAAATCATGGCTCACGCGCTTTTCGTGGGCATCGGAAGAACCGGCCCGGAGGAAATCGACCGGATTAACATCCTCGAGGCTACAAAGGCCGCGATGCGCCGGGCGGCGGAGAAGATTCCGGCGGACGTGTTTCTGGTCGACGCGGTCAGAGATCTCGGGCTCGCAGGACGGGAGGTTCCGGTTATCAAAGGGGATGCTCTGTCCTACTCCATAGCCGCGGCAAGCATCGTCGCGAAGGTTACGCGGGACAGGGAAATGCGGAAGCTGGACGAAGCGTATCCGCAGTACGGTTTCGCCCGGAACAAGGGATACGGCACAGCGGAGCATATCGAGGCCCTCAGACGGTTCGGCCCGTGCCCCGTTCACAGACGTTCCTTCATCGGGCATTTTACGACATGAAAGAGAGCTATTTCACAGGGGTCCGCGGAGAGGAGATCGCGGAGGAATACCTGACGGGGCAGGGAATGCGATGCCTCGAAAGACGGTACCGGGAAAAGGCCGGAGAGATCGATCTCGTTATGGAAGACGGGGACACCCTGGTTTTTGTCGAAGTGAAGGCGAGATTTTCCGGAACGGAAGAGGGGAACGGACTGCGAGCCGTTACGCCGGCCAAACGGAAAAGAATCGCGAAATGCGCCATGCTGTATCTGATGCGCCACGGGGCGCTGAACCGCAGCGTACGCTTCGACGTGGTTGAAATCAACCGGGAAGGCGTAATGCACGTTCCCGACGCGTTTCAGCCGGGAGGGATGATGTTTTGAGTTTTCAGGAAGCCCGCTTTTTTTCTTTCAGACGCCCCGGAGCGTTCCGCCGGTGTCTGTTTCTGTTTATTCTGGTTTTCTGTTTTCTGTCCTGCGCAGCCGCGGAAAACCTGCTGATTAACGGAAGCTTTGAGGAAACGGATCCGGACGGGGCTCCGTCCGGATGGGTAGAGGACGCGTATGTCCGGGACGAGGGTTATACGGTTTTCTCCCTTACGGAAGATCATTCGGAGGACGGAGGGCGTCAGGCCGCATCCATCCGGAATATCGGACCCAATGACGCCCGCTACGCGCAGAAGGCCGCCGTCCGTCCCGAAAGCCTTTACCGGTTCAGCGCGATGGTGAAGGCTGAAAACGTGGAAGAGGGAAGAGGCGCCAACCTGTCTGTCGAAGGGCTGTATGTTTTCAGCGAAAGCGTATACGACACGGACGGGAAATGGCAGTATGTCGAGTGGTACGGGGAAACCGGCGAGGACCAGACGTCCGTCACGGTTTTCGTCCGTCTCGGAGGATACAGCGGCGAAAGCACCGGCCAGGCCTGGTTCGACGACGTGCGCCTGGAGGAGGTGGACGCTGTTCCGGGCGATGAAACCGCGGCGCTCTGGTACAGTCAGAAATCCATAAGCGTATACGGGGAGGACGAGAACGACGCGGGAAACGGAGCCGCGTCTCCGGCCTGGCCGCGTCTGATCCTGCTTTTCCTGCTGTACGCCGGATCGGCCGTGGCCGTCCTGCAGCAGCTCCGGAAAAGGGAGAACCGGCCCGGCCGCGTGCCGGATCCGGACGGCGGCAGGACGCTTTTTGCCGCGGGTCTCGTACTGGCGTTCCTGCTCCGTCTGGCGCTGAGCTGGTTTGTCACGGGCTATATGGTGGACGTCAACTGCTTCCTGTCCTGGGGAGATACGATGGCTTCCGTGGGCCCCGTGGATTTCTATCCCGCCACCAGCTTCTGCGATTATCCGCCGGCCTATACCTATATATTGGGGCTGAACGCGCTGATCCGCCGGGCAATTCCGGGAATCGGCGACGGGGCGACGCGGCTGGTATTCAGATTCTTCCCGTGCCTGTGCGACATTCTGGCCTGTCTCGTGCTCGACGCTTTCATCGCGCGGCGGGAGAAGGGAATCTCCGGAAAACTGAGGAGGGGCGCGCTGCTCCTGCTGGCGTTCCATCCGGCTTCCATTCTGAACAGCGCCGCCTGGGGACAGATGGACAGCGTGCTCGCGCTGCTGCTTCTGCTCGTGGCTGTCTGGGCCATGGAGGGCAGGTGGCAGCTCAGCCTTCCCTGCTACATGCTGGCCGTGCTGGTCAAGCCGCAGGCTCTGATGCTGGGCTTTCTGGGCCTTGCGGCGGTTCTTCGTGCCTGGTTCCGGGAAAAAGAGAGCCGCCGGCGCATTCTTACAGGCGCGGGGTTCTCGCTGGCGGTTCTGCTGGCTGTCGTCGTTCCTTTCACCCCGAAACAGGATCTTTTCTGGATTGTCCGGCAGTATCAGGAAACGCTCGGATCGTATCCGTACGCCACGGTCAACACTGCCAATTTCTATTATCTGTTTGACGGAAACTGGGACGGCATCGCCAACGCGGCGGATATCCGCGCCGCGCTGACGCTGGCCGTTCTGTCCGCCGGATACGCCGTGTTCTTTTATCTCCGGACGCGGAAAAAATGGAAAAACGCGTGGGTGGAGGCGTCCCTGAGCGTCCTTTTCAGCTTCTGGTTCCTTTACTGCGCGCTTGCCGGCGCCTCCTGGGCCGCGGCCGGAACAGGCGCCATGGCCTTTTCCTTCCTGATCGTTCTGAGCCTTTTCCTGCGCAAAAAGGATATATCGTTCCTTCCCTGGTTCGGCGGCCTGCTGTTCATGCTCCTGTACGTCTTCGGCGTCAAAATGCACGAACGCTATGTTCTTCCGGCGTTTGTGCTGCTGGCGCTGTCCTGCGGCGTCCTTCGGGACCGCAGGCTCCTGACCGTGTTCCTGGGTATGACGCTGACCGCGTTCCTGAACGAGGGAATCGTCCTGGACAACAGCATCCGTCTCGGATCGTCCATGGGGCATCTCAATGCGGACACGTCGTTCCTCGCTCAGCTGACCGCTCTGATCAACTGCGCCGTGACGGTTTACGCCGTATATCTCAGCGTGGTCCTGACGGAGGGGGACGGCGGGGAGCGCGCCTCCCTCCGGATCCGGGAGAAGGAGCCCGCGGGGGACAACCGGCTGCACTGGAATATCCGGGACACCGCCGCGCTGACGGCCATGCTCGCCGTGTACTCTTTCGTTTCCCTTTCCACACTGGGCAGCGCGAAAGCCCCGCAGACCGCCTGGACCTCCACGGACTACACCGAATCAGTCGTCCTTGATTTCGGAGAGTACCGGGAAGATTTCTGCATGCTCTATTTTGCCCGGGTCAGCCGGTATGACTTCAGCGTAGCCGCAAGCGCGGACGGGGAGACCTGGGAGGACGAGACCTGGGCGCAGATGGACCAGGGCCAGTGCTGGAAATGGAAATATGTGACCGAAAGCAGCCAGAACGAATCCGGAACCCGGTCCTACGCAAACGGGCGGCACTGGTTTTCAGGACGTTACGTGCGGATCACGTCCCACCAGATCAATCTGGCTTTATGCGAGGTGATTTTCCGGGACGATGACGGAAACCGGATTCCCGTGCTTTCCGCGGCCCGGGAAAACGGCGACGAAACCTCTCCGCTGTATTCGGATCCCGCGCTGCTGACGGATGAGCAGGACACCTTCGAGGCTCTTCCCGTTTATTTCAGGTCTGAAGCCTCGCGTGCGGACGACGAGTCGAATCCCTCCGTCGCGCAGCCGTGCTGGTGGAACTCCACCTACTTCGACGAAATCTATCACGCCAGAACCGCGTGGGAATTTCTGACAGCGTCTTCGCCCTATGAGACAAGCCATCCGCCTCTCGGAAAAGTTCTTATGAGCTGGAGCGTCGCTCTTTTCGGCATGACGCCGTTCGGCTGGCGCTTCGCCGGGGCCGCCGCCGGTATCCTCATGCTGGCCGGCGTCTACCTGGTCGTGAAGCAGCAGACGAAAAGCACCGGGATGAGCGCGTTCGCCTGCGGGCTTCTCGCGCTGGACTGCATGCATCTGACGCAGACGCAGATCGCCACAATCGACAGCTTCCCCGTTCTCTTCATCCTTTTCGCATATTTCTTTATGCTCCGCTTCCTTCAGACGGACTGGAGAAAGGAAAAACGGGCGAGAGTTCTTGCCGATCTGGGACTCAGCGGGCTCTTCATGGGTCTGGCCGTCGCCAGCAAATGGATCGGAGCCTACGCGGGCGCGGGCCTGGGCGTTCTGTTCTTCTGGCACGGAATCCGGGTGCTGGCGCTGGACTGCCGGGAGCGCGGGAGGGAAGAAGCGGGAGCGGAGAGGGAGAACGCCTCCTCTTCGGCCCTGAAAACCTTTGTGACCCTGTGCCTGTGGTGCGTCCTGTTTTTCGTGATTGTTCCCGCTGCGGTCTACTGCGTCAGCTA
>ONXY01000119.1 GCA_900321945.1 uncultured Eubacteriales bacterium
AGAGCCCCGCGGAAAACGGCTATCTCCTCCATGTGGACTCCGAGACCGGTGTCGAGGCGAAGGAATTCTGGTCTGAACCCCTGACCGCCACCTGGACCGGCTGGAAGTTTGTCAAGGAATGGTAATCCGTTCCGCATTCCATTAATCCGCCTTTATGCTGGCGCGTCCTCCGCGGGGAAGGGCGCGCCGGCATTTGCGCGTATATACGCATCATGACATTTCGGGGGTTTTGCCGTGTTCAAATATCTCTGGATGGTGACGCAGGACCTGTTTCTCGCAGTCACCCTGACCACGCTCATGCACGCCTTTCTCTCCCGGCTTCTGGGCCGGAAGGGACGGACGATCCACAGCGCCGCCCTTGGCGTTGGTGTGATCGCATCTGTTGTCCTGGCCGCCGTCAAATACAATACCCGGCTCATCATTTCCAGCCACTGGAATCACTATATCTACGCGGTCATTCTGGCACTGGCCGTTTTGTTTCTCCTGCTGACGCTCGCGTTTGGGCGGAAGGAAAACCGGGAAACGGGCGCGGGGGGCGCGCTCCTTTGCGCCGCGGGTTCTGCCTTGTCCGCGACGCTGGTCTTCTATTCCCTCCCCGGCGTGCTGCTGTATCCCTTCAGCTTCAATACCATGGGTCAGGGATACCTTTCATCGTATTATATGGTGCGTATGGCCGGATGGCTCGGCGCGCTGCTCCTGCTGTTCGTGTACTCGCGCCTGCTTTCCCGCTGCGCGCTGGATATAAAGCCGTATTCTCTGGTGCCCGCAGCGCTGAACGCGGCGCTCCTTGCCTTCGCCGTCTATTGCTTCGGACGCTTCTTCGTGCCCTGGGTCAACCGGGCAAAGTGGCTGAAATGGCCCATCAGGTACACGGATTCAGCCTATGGATGGATCGGCGGCTGGATGATGTTCACCGCCAACCACTCTATGCTGTTTATCTGGATCACGGCGGGCATTGCCGCGCTGCTGGCCGTCCTTCTGTTCCGACAGGGGCTGGTCATCGCAGAACCCTATGACAATCCCGCGCAGCACCGCAAGCTGAAGGCCCGGAACCGCCGCTGGCGGCGCGTGGCCGTCGGCGTACTGGTCTGCATCGCGCTGTGCGTGATCATCATGACCGCTGTGAAAACCGCCGATACCCGGCAGGTGGAGCTGTCCGCTCCGGAAGCCTACACGGTGGATCAGGAGGCTGGCGTAATCCGTGTGCCCATGGAGAACGTGAGCGACGGGCATCTGCACCGCTTTGAATACAAAACCGAGAAAAACATCAGCGTACGCTGGATCGTCGTGAAGAAACCGAATTCCGCCGTCTTCGGCGTGGGCCTGGACGCCTGCGAGGTCTGCGGAAACGCGGGCTACTTCGAGCGGAACGGACAGATCATTTGCAAGCGCTGCGATGTCGTGATGAACATCAACACCATCGGCTTCAAGGGCGGATGCAACCCCATCCCCCTGCCCTGCGAGGTGCGTGACGGATCTCTCGTTTTCAGGCTGAGCGATATCATCGCCGGCGAAAAAGAATTCAGATAAGGAGGACGCTTTCTCATGCTGTTCCGGATGATCCGCGGCGTGCTCTTTCATCAGAAAGGCAAGATGTTTTTAATCGCGCTGACCATCGCCCTTGGCGCGTCCCTTGCCACAGGGATGCTGAACGTTGTGCTGGGCGTGGAAGAGAAAGTTAACAAAGAGCTGAAGAGCTACGGGGCCAATATTATCGTGAAGCCCAAGGATTCCTCCCTGCTCTCCGATATTTACGATGTTGGCGAAGGCGCGGAGCTGAACGCCGCTTATCTCAGGGAGGACGAACTCGGAAAACTCAAAACCATCTTCTGGGCTTTCAATATTGTGGACTTTACGCCCTTCCTGGATACCCGGGCCGGGCTTCCCGACGGAAGTCTGGTCAAACTGACGGGAACCTGGTTCAATCACCATCTGGACCTGCCCACGGGGGAGAGCCTGGACGCGGGCATCGTGGGCATGCGCTCCTGGTGGGACGTGTCAGAGGGCCGCTGGCTGGACGAGAGGGACGAAAACGCCGCCTCCGAAATCATGGCGGGCGCGCTTCTCGCCGCAAAGATGGGCTGGCACGCGGGGGACACCCTGCAGCTTACCGTCTCCGGCAGGGAAAAGACTGTTTCCATCGCTGGCGTTTTCGACGCGGGCGGCGACGAAGACGAGCAGATTTTTGCCGCTCTGGATCTGGTGCAGGAGCTGACAGGCCGGGAAAATATGGTAGCCTCCATCGAGGTCTCCGCCCTGACCACGCCGGACAACGAGCTGGCGAGGCGGGCCGCCCGCAATCCGGCCGCCCTCAGCAGCCGGGACTACGAGACCTGGTACTGCACCGCCTATGTCAGCGCGATCTGCTATCAGATTCAGGAGGTCATCACCGGTTCCGTCGCCAGCGCCGTGCGCAAGGTCGCCGAAAGCGAGGGTATGATTCTCGACAAGACAAAGCTGCTGATGATCCTGATCACCGCGCTCAGCCTGCTCGGTTCCGCCCTGGGCATCTCCAACCTCGTGACCGCCTCCGTTATGGAGCGCAGCCAGGAAATCGGCCTGCTGAAAGCCATCGGCGCGCGGGATCGTTCCATCACGGGCGTCGTCATGGCGGAAATCCTGATTACCGCCCTGATCGGCTTTACCGGAGGGTACTTCCTGGGCTTCGGGTTCGCTCAGCTGATCGGCCAAAGCGTATTCGGCTCCACAATTGAGATGGAAGCGAAGGTGATTCCCATCGTCGCGGGGCTTATCGCGCTGGTTACCATCGCTGGGAGCCTGCCCGCAATCCGCACGGTGCTGCGCCTGCGTCCGGCGGAAGTGCTGCACGGCGGGCGCTGAGGGAGGTAAGCATATGACCAAAAGAAGAATGTTTCTGCGGATGATTACCGCTTCCCTCCTCCGCCGGCGCTCCCGTATGCTGATCGCGCTCCTGTCCATCGGCATCGGGGCTACCATACTCGCGGGCCTCGTCACCATCTATGTGGATGTCCCGCGCCAGATGGGCGCGCAGTTCCGCTCCTACGGCGCAAACATGCTGCTGCTGCCCAAAGAGGGCGCAGGGCTGACCGGCGAAAGCCTTGCGGACGCGCTCCGGGAGATTCCGGCCGGTGAACTGGTCGGCGCCGCGCCGTACCGGTATATCCGCCTCGATATGACTACCCGCCAGCAATCCTTCACCGCTGCCGGTACGGATTTTTCCGAGATCGTCAAGACGAGCCCCTATTTCAGCGTGGACGGCGCGTATCCTGTCGAGCCGCGTCAGATCCTGGCCGGCAGGGAGATTGCCGATACGATCGGCGTGAAACCCGGTTCCACCATGGAGCTGACATACCAGCCGGCTGCCGTTTCCGGCAGGAAAACCCCCGAAGAAAGCCGTACACCCGGCGCTTCCCTGTCCGGCAGCGCGGAGGGATTCGGCGGGGGAACTGTATATGTCACGGCGCAGCTGGACGGCGAGGCGAGGATCGCCTCCCTGACTGTTGACGCCTCCACCCAGACACCGGAGTACGGCGGCAGGATCCCGGACGACGAACCGTTCCTGCATCAGTTCATCGGCAAATCCCTCCCGCTGACCCCGGGAGAAGACATCGACGCGCTTTCGGGCGCTACGGTCACCTCCTCCGCCGTGGTGGATGCCCTGAACCAGGCGACAAAATCCGCTGTTACCGTCCAGCCCAGGACGATGAATTTCACCGTCACCGGAATCCTGACGACCGGAGGAGAGGAAGAAGGGTATGTGTTCCTGTCCCTGCAGGACATGGAGGCCCTGACGGGTTCGGATCTTCTCGATGTGGCGGAGCTCAGCGTATCCGCGGGAGCCGGTCAGCTGGAAGCTTATGCCGACGCCATCACCCGGAACAGCGGTAGCGTTCAGGCCCGTCTGGTCAAGCGCGTGGCCCGGTCCGAAGCCTCCGTGCTTCAAAAGCTGACCGCGCTGGTGTTTCTGGTGACGCTGGTGGTGCTTCTGCTGACCATGATCTGCGTGTCCACCACCATGATGGCCGTCGTGTCCGAGCGCAGGCGGGAAATCGGCCTGCGCAAGGCGCTCGGTGCGTCGGACGGGTCCATCCGGACAGAGTTTCTGGGCGAGGGGCTCTTCCTGGGGCTGCTGGGCGGCGTGATGGGGGCTGTTCTGGGGTTTGCTTTCGCCCAGGCGGTCAGCGTCCACGTGTTCGGCTCCTCCATCACCTTCCAGCCGCTGCTGCTCCCTGCCGCGGTCCTCGTCTCCATGACCATCGCGGCGGTTTCCTGCCTGCTGCCGATCAAACGCGCCGTGGCCATCGATCCGGCGATCGTCCTGAAAGGAGAATGACAACATGCCTCTGTTGGAAATCAAAAACGTGTCGAAAATTTACGGCGACCTGAAAGCCTTGGATAATGTGAGTCTCCATGTGGATCAGGGCGAATGGGTGGCGATCATGGGCCCGTCCGGAAGCGGGAAAAGCACCATGATGAACATCATCGGCTGCATGGACAAGCCGACCAGCGGCGAAGTCCTGCTGGACGGCGTGGACATCAGCAAAGAAAGCAGCAAAAAGCTGACTGACATCCGACGGGATAAAATCGGCCTGATCTTTCAGCAGTTCCATATGGTCAACTACCTGACCGCCGTGGAAAACGTGATGGTTTCGCAGTACTATCATTCCATGCCCGACGAAGAGGAAGCCCTGGAAGCGCTTGAGCGCGTGGGTCTCCGGGAGCGCGCGAAGCACCTCCCCAGCCAGCTCTCCGGCGGCGAGCAGCAGCGCGTCTGCGTGGCCCGGGCGCTGATCAACCATCCCGAGCTGATCCTCGCGGACGAGCCGACCGGCAACCTTGACGAAGCCAATGAAAACATCGTGCTGGACCTGTTCGCCCAGCTGCATAAAGAAGGAACGACCCTCATCGTCGTGACGCACGACCCGGAAGTGGCCGACGCCGCCCAGCGCACCATCGTGCTGGAGCACGGCAAGGTCGCGCGGGAAGTGATCAATGAGAATTTCGGGAAATAAGCGGAGGGCAGAGGCATGAAAAAGACGGTCATACCCGCTGCCGTGATGCTGGCTCTTTCTCTTGTCATCCTTGTCGGGAGCGCAACCTTCCTGTCGCCCTGCGTCCATGAAGGCGGAACCGCGGGCGCCTGCCACTGGGCGGGGCGGACACTGGCGGGTCTGAGCTGCGTGCTTGGCGTTCTGGCGGCGCTTTCCCTCTGCGCGGGGCGCGCCCGGCTGGGAACCTATCTCAGCGCGCTCCCCGTCTGCGCGATGGGCATTCTGACACCGGGCGTAGTGATCGGTCTTTGTCCGATGAGCACCATGCGCTGCCGGATGGTGATGCAGCCCGCCATGCGGATCCTGTTTTCCGCGGCGCTCCTTTTCGCTCTTGCCGGCGCGATTGCATGTGCGGGAGAAAAAGAAACGAAATGATGAACGGTTTTTATCTGCCCGTCCGCAATCTGATCCGGAAGCCCGGGCGCACCGCCGTTCTCGCCCTGCTGACGGCCTTCCTGTCGCTGGCGGTTTTCGGCGGATCGATTGTGGTTCTCTCCCTTCGGGGCGGCCTCAGGAGTCTGGAAGCCCGTCTGGGCGCCGATATCATTCTCGTTCCTTCCGGGGCGCAGAGCAGGGTAAGCTTCCAGAACATGTTCCTCCAGGGCACCGCCGGCGCATTTTACATGGACGCCTCTGCGCTGCAGAAGGCGATGGAAGTGGATGGGGTGGAGAAAGCCGCCCCGCAGACGTTCCTGGCCTCCCTGAAGGCCGACTGCTGCTCTGTAAAAATCCAGGTGATCGGCATCGATCCGGAACGGGATTTCACCGTTATGCCCTGGATTGCCCGGAGCCTGACCCGTGAACTCGGGGATATGGACGTAGCCGTGGGATGCAAGGTGGAAGCGGGCATGGGTGAAATCATCCGCATTTACGGGCAGCGGTGCAAGGTAGTCGCCCGCCTGGAAGCCACCGGAACCGGACTCGACACAGCCGTGTACTGCAGCATGAGCACCATGAACACCCTGCTCGCAGCTGCGGAGGAGAAAGGCATCCGTCACAAAATCGGAAGCGGTGACGACGTGATCTCCGCCGTCTATATCAAAGTCAGGGACGGATACGATATCGGCACCGTGAACAGCAGGCTGAACGGACATATCCGAAAAGTGACTGCCGTCCGCACCCGAAGCATGATCACCGGCGTCTCCGACAGCCTGGCCGGCATCAGCCGAGCGGTAACGGGACTGATCATCGCCGTCTGGGCGCTGGCTCTCGTCATTCTGCTGCTGGCGTTTACGCTGATCGTCCGGGAGCGCGCCCGCGAATTTGCCGTCCTGCGCATGGCAGGCGCGTCCCGCGCGATGCTGTCGCGCATGGTTCTTCTGGAATCCGCGCTCTGCGGTTTGCTGGGCGGCCTCACGGGCGTCGGGTCCGCGGCGCTGTCGCTTTTCCCTTTTGCCCAGCTGATTGAGAGCGCGCTGAAGCTGCCCTATCTCATGCCGGGAACCGGGAAAATCCTGCTTCTGGCTGCCGGAACGCTGCTTCTGTCCGTGGCCGTAGCGGCGCTTGCCAGCACGGCGGCGGCTTACCGTCTGAGCCGCGTCGATCCGGGAACAGCGCTGCGGGAGGGAAACTGATATGGTCGTTAAAGCTGAAAATCTCTCCAAACGGTATTTCCGCAAAACGGGCGGCGCCAATACTTTCTGGGCCGTACAACCCGTAAATCTTATAATCTGCAGCGGCGAAGTGACCGTCCTGACCGGCCGAAGCGGTTCGGGCAAAACCACGCTGCTGAATATGCTCTCCGGGCTGCTTATGCCCACCGAAGGCAGAGTATGGATAGACGGCACAGATTTATACAGTTTGAAAGATAAGCCCCTATCCCGTCTTCGCAGCGAAAAAATCGGCGTGGTGCCTCAGGGCTGCAGCGCCATTGACACGCTGACCGTTCTCGAAAACATTTTGCTCCCCGCGCGGCTATACGGCAGGCTTCTGCCCGTGCAAGCCGCAATGCAATGGATGGAAGCACTGGGCATCGCGCAGCTTAAGGACGCCCGTCCCGCAGAGCTCTCCGGGGGCGAACTCCGGCGTATGGCCATCGCCCGGGCCCTGGCCCAGTGTCCCGATATTCTCTTTTCCGACGAACCCACCGCCGACCTGGATGACGAAAACACGAAACTGGTGTTGTCCTCATTCCGGGAGTATTCACATGGACAGAAAAAAGCCGTCTTCATGGTCACCCACGAAAACGGCGCCCCGCAATATGCTGACAGGGTATACAGAATGGAGAGCGGGAATGTGACCGTGCAAGATGGATGACAGTTATTCGCCAAGTCTGTATTACTCCCCTATGTCCAGCTCAGTCGTCTCCCTGAAGAGCGTATCCACGGCCGAATCAGCATACCCATCTTCGTCGTAGTGGTTCAGATCGGTTAAAGGCCGGGAACCCCATTAACGATTTGAATCGGGGTTCAAAGGTTTCACATTTAGTTGAAGGTCGATCCATCGCCCAAATATAATTGCGGGCACAAGAAAAGCACCTACGAAGAAGCGCTCAATAGATCTATTCTGCTAGATGGCGAAGCAAAACTTTATCATCGTGCAGCCTTCTTCTTATAACCGCAATCGCAGTACGGTCCACCGGAGGCCAGGGTGTATTCGCGTACAAAATCGCAGGCTCCGCCTGCTTCCGCCATGGTGTAGTCCAAATGGCACATGGCGGGCACGAAATCATACAGTCCCAGTTCTTTCATCAGCGTGCAGATACCGCATCGGGTGAAACGGGCTTCGTAGCCGCTGCCGTCCGGATCGGGCAGGAACTCCATGTTCCAGGAATATGGATTCCGGTCC